>DATLHW010000001.1:0-5086 GCA_035539675.1 Burkholderiales bacterium
AGCGCCCAGGCTGACGACCCAGTGTTCGACGATATCGAGATATTGCTCTTGGTTGAAGGGATAGAACGAAAGCCAAATTCCAAAGCGCTCGGACAACGAAATTTTTTCTTCAACGCCCTCGCTGGGATGAATCTCATCGCCGACGTGTCGCGTTTCCAAATTGTCGGACATGTATTCCGGCATAAGATGACGGCGATTGCTGGTCGCATAAACCAGCACGTTGTCGGAAGCGCCGGCAATGGAGCCATCCAGCACAACCTTGAGCGCCTTGTACGCGGATTCGCTGGCTTCGAAGGAGAGATCGTCGCAGTAGATGATAAAGCGCTCGGTTCGGCCGGATACGAGATCGACGATGTCGGGCAAATCAACCAAGTCCTGCTTATCTACCTCGATCAACCGCAGGCCCTTCTTTGCGAATTTGGCCAACATCGCCTTGATCAAGGATGACTTACCGGTCCCGCGAGCGCCAGTCAGCAGAATATTATTGGCGGGCAAGCCGTTAACGAATTGCCGAGTATTGCGCTCGATGGTTTTCTTTTGTTCATCAATATCGCGGAGGTCGTCTACGGAAATGCGATGGGGGTGAGGGATCGGTTGTAAGTAACTTACGTTTCCGCGCTTGCGCCAACGGAATGCGTGAGCTGCGTTCCAATCAGGAGGCGGCGAAGGCTGCGGAACAATCGCCTCCAGCCTCGTCAATAAGGCTTCGGCTTGAGTAATGAGTTTGGAAAGATCGGCCATTGGGGCGAAGCAAGCCTACCGGCTAACTCCGATAGTCGGCGTTAATCTTCACATAGTCATACGAGACATCACACGTCCAAACCGTTTCAGTCACCGGACCGCGATTCAACTCGACGCGAACGGTGATTTCCGCCTGCTTCATGACCCGCTTGCCATCCTCCTCCCGATAACTTACCGCGCGTCCGCCATTTTCAGCGACCAGCACATCATCGAGATAGAGATTGATTTTTGAAACATCAAGATCATCGATTCCCGCGTAGCCAATGGCGGCGAGAATGCGGCCCAGATTAGGATCGGAGGCAAAGAAAGCTGTCTTCACCAACGGCGAGTGGGCGATGGCGAACGCGACGCGCGCGCTCTCTGCTTCACTCTTGCCGCCGGCAACCGTGATGGTCATAAATTTCGTGGCGCCCTCGCCATCGCGAACTATCGCCTGCGCGAGTTCAATCGACAGGGCTGTGATCGCTTCTCTCAACTGGAGAAAGTCTGCGCCAGATGTATCGCTAATCTCCTTACCGCCTGCTTTGCCAGTGGCGATCAGGATGAAGGAATCGTTGGTCGAGGTATCGCCATCCACGGTAATGCGATTAAACGACTTGTCCGCCGCATGCTTGACCAAAGACTCCAGTAAAGACTGGGAGACCACAACATCAGTCGCGATGAATCCCAACATCGTGGCCATATTCGGATGAATCATGCCAGCGCCCTTGGCGACGCCAGTCATGGTTACCACCGTCCCATTAATGGTGACCTGACGCGAAGCAGCTTTCGGCGCTGTATCCGTCGTCATGATCGCCTGCGCGGCATGGAACCAATTATTTTCGGCAAGCCCCGCGACGCAAGCGGGCAAACCGCCGACTACGCGATCAATCGGCAGCGGCTCCATGATCACACCGGTGGAAAAAGGCAGCACCTGCTCGGGCGTAATATTTAGGAGTCGGGCAACCTCGGCGCAGGTTTTACTCGCTCTGGCCAATCCTTCGTCGCCGGTTCCCGCATTGGCGTTGCCGGTGTTCACGACTAGCGCTCGGATCGCCGAACCTTTATTCAGATGCTCTTTGCAAAGAAGCACTGGCGCCGCGCAAAATCTATTCCGAGTAAACACGCCGGCGACCTTGCTTCCCTCATCTAACGCAATGACCAACAAATCCTTCTTGCCAGGTTTTTTGATGGCGGCCTCCGTGAAACCAAGACGGGCGCCGTTAACAGCATAAAGCGAGTTTTCGTCGATCGCGGATAGATTCACGGGCATGGCATGGGCCTCTTAATTTAATTTACCGTGGCATTGCTTGTACTTCTTCCCCGAACCGCAGGGACAGGGATCGTTGCGGCCAACCTTGCCGGCTCCGCGAACAAATGGCTGCGGCCGCTCCGCCACCGCGACATCACTCTCGGCTTCCGTACCCTCTTCACCGTAGGCGGCATGTTGATACTGGACATTTTTCGGCATCGGCTCGGCCGTCTCGATGTCGTCAGCCACCTCTTCAATCTCTTCCTGCGAACGAACCTGCACATTGACGAGGGTCTGCGTCACGTCGAGCTTGATCCGATCCAACATATCGCTGAATAGCTCAAACGCCTCTCGCTTGTACTCCTGCTTGGGATTCTTCTGAGCATAACCGCGCAAATGAATACCCTGACGCAAGTGGTCCAAGGCGGCCAAATGCTCCCGCCAATGAACATCCATACTCCGCAACATGATGGCGCGCTCGAATCGATGCAACTCATCCACGTCGACGACCGCGAATTTTGCGTCGTAGCGCGAATTCAATTCAGTAGAGATCTTCTCGCGCAGCCCATGTTCATCAAGCGTGCTCTCTTCCTTGAGCCACTGTTGAATTGGCAGTTCAAGGCGATAATCAGCGGCGAGCGTCTTTTCCAGACCAGCCACATCCCACTGCTCCTCCATGCTCTCAGGCGGAATGAACCGCGCAATGATCTGTTGGATAACATCCTGGCGCATGGCGCTGATTGTTTCCGAAATATCCTGCGACTCAAGCAACTCGTTTCGTTGCTGATAAATAACGCGGCGCTGATCATTGGCCACATCGTCGTATTCCAGCAATTGCTTGCGAATATCGAAGTTGCGCGCCTCCACTTTCCGTTGTGCATTTTCGATCACACGGCTTAGCAATGGTGATTCAATCGCCTCGCCCTCGGGCATCTTGAGACGTTGCATCAGCGCTGCGATGCGATCTGCCGCAAAAATCTTAAGTAACGGGTCTTCCAGAGACAAGTAAAAACGGCTGGAGCCATGATCGCCCTGACGGCCAGAACGTCCACGCAACTGATTGTCTATGCGACGCGACTCGTGCCGCTCGGAGCCAATGATGTGCAAACCACCCTGCGCCAACACCGCATCGTGCCGCTCCTGCCAACTCGCCTTTAATTGAGCAACTTTTGTTTCTTTCTCCGTTGCCGAGAACGACTCATCAGCCATGATTTTCTGAATCTCGGGCTCCGGATTACCGCCCAAGACAATGTCCGTTCCCCGACCAGCCATATTGGTTGCAATGGTGATCATCTTCGGCTGACCTGCCTGCACGACAATTTCGGCTTCCTTCGCGTGCTGCTTGGCGTTCAATACTTGATGAGAAATCTTTTCTTGCTGCAAAAGCGACGAGAGCAACTCGGAGTTTTCAATGGAGGTAGTACCCACCAAAACCGGCTGACCACGCTCATGGCAATCCTTGATATCAAGGATCATCGCCTGATACTTTTCTCGCGCCGACTGGAAGACCTGATCGTTACGATCCTTGCGAACCATTGGCCGGTGGGTAGGAATAAGCACCGTTTCCAGGTTGTAGATATGCTGGAACTCGAACGCCTCGGTATCCGCGGTTCCAGTCATGCCGCCCAGCTTCTGGTACATGCGGAAATAATTCTGGAAAGTAATGGACGCAAGCGTTTGCGATTCGTGCTGAATCTGTACGCCTTCCTTCGCCTCCACCGCCTGATGTAACCCCTCGGACCAACGTCGACCCGGCATCATTCGTCCGGTAAATTCATCAACGATAATCACTTCGCCATTTTGCACGACATAGTGCTGATCACGGTGGAACAGCGCATGCGCGCGGATCGCCGCGTAAAGATGATGGATGAGCAGAATATTGCTGGGATCATAAAGGCTGGATCCTTCCGGGAGCAGCCCCGCTTCGGTCATCAGTTGCTCGGCGTGCTCATGTCCCAGCTCCGAAAGCAGGACCTGATGCGCCTTCAAATCAACGCTAAAATCTCCTGGCGCTTCCTCATTTTCTTGTTTGGTAAGACGAGGAACCAACTTGTTCACCGCCTGATACAGTGCGGTCGAATCATCGGCTTGCCCGGAAATAATAAGCGGGGTTCTCGCCTCGTCAATCAGGATGGAATCGACTTCGTCGACGATGGCGAAATGCAGCCCACGCTGAACACGCTCCGACACATGGTTCACCATGTTGTCGCGCAAGTAGTCGAAGCCGAATTCGTTGTTGGTGCCGTAAGTAATATCAGCCGCGTACGCAGCCTGCTTTTGCTCGTGCGGCATCTGCGACAAGTTAACGCCCACGGTGAGGCCAAGGAAAGTATGAATCCTTCCCATCCACTCAGAATCCCGTCTCGCCAAATAGTCGTTCACCGTGACAACGTGAACGCTTTCGCCGGATAACGCATTAAGGTAAGACGGAAGCGTTGCAACCAGGGTTTTACCCTCGCCCGTGCGCATTTCGGCGATCTTGCCGTAATGCAACGCCATGCCGCCGATCAACTGCACATCAAAATGGCGCATTCCCAGCACCCGCTTACCGGCCTCGCGAACCACGGCGAAAGCCTCGGGAAGAATGGCGTCGACCGTCTCGCCTTTCTTCAAGCGCGCCTTGAATTCATCAGTCTTGCCGCGTAATCCCTCATCCGAGAGAGCTTGAATCGCCGGCTCCAGTTGATTGATCGTCGCGACCTGCTTGCGATACTGCTTCAACAGGCGCTCGTTCCGGCTACCAAAAAGCGTCTTGAGTACTGTAGCTAACATAAAATCCAATCTGAAATGCCCGGTTAATTCGGGGAATATCGAGGCGTTTGACTAAATCACAAGGGAATAAATCCAACCAAGAGCGAGATTAAACTAAGTACTTGTGCAAAAGTCTTCCAGCGGCGTTGCGTCTCCTTGCCGTACTAACTGTGTACTGTCTGCGTCGACGCGCCTTGCTGGAAAACTTTTGAACAAGTACTTAGGAAAGCAATGTATGGGCGAGCATGTTCGTTCTTTCAGGCGTCACCAAATGGGTAAGCACGCTACACATCCCGTCAGACTCGAAAAACTTGCTCGCAGGCTGACACGCGCTTTCGTCTCGTTCTGCGCGACCTGTCTGAC
>DATLHW010000002.1:0-13178 GCA_035539675.1 Burkholderiales bacterium
GGCGGCCTCCATGTCCTCAGGAGTGATAATGTCTTGCGGAGTCAGATTGCCACCGAAATCAGCGTTCATGGGCTTCTCCTTATACTTATCGAAACAATGTAATCCGTGCACAAGAAGGCCGTCAATTCCAATTGAGGCGAACGGAACGATTGAGATGAGTTCAGGGCAACCAGGACAGGAGAGCAGAAGTGCTAATTCGATTATTAAATCAAACGTGCACTTGTTGGCGGGGCTTGCCGCACCACTTGAGTTGCCTGCGCCCGCCGTCGTGTTCACGTTTGATTTAGAAATGGAATAATTTAAGCGCACCAAAAGAAAAAGCCCCATCAAATGGGGCTTTTTCTAATAGTCACTGCCTAAATTCTTGGCGGAGTGGACGGGACTCGAACCCGCGACCCCCGGCGTGACAGGCCGGTATTCTAACCAACTGAACTACCACTCCGAAACTTTACTGCGTACTTTACAACTTATTTTGCTACCAACTGGTGGGTGCTGAGGGGATCGAACCCCCGACATTCGCCTTGTAAGGGCGACGCTCTACCAGCTGAGCTAAGCACCCAGGAAAGCCAGCTAGTTTACAGCATCTTTTAGTGGCTTACCAGAAAAAACCAGAAAAGCTTTCACAAATTTTTGTTCGATCTGCTTAGCCGCAATGATATTTAAGTCATCACAGGCTATGTGCTTAACAGTTCAAAAAATCGAACGCTGTTCAACTATGCTTGCCTTGCATCACCATAACCAAAACCAAAACCAAAACCAAAACCTTCACCAACTTCGCGTCCATGTCGCACAAACTTTTTTGGCGTCGGTGGATCTACACCTGAATCAAACGCCGCCTGAAACGAGAAGCGCATCGATTAACGAGATGCCTTTCAGCGACAGGCGCCTTTATATCAAGGTAGGAAAACACGGTCAAGCTTCTCAACAAAAAATATGACAATCAGGCCTACGCCATAATTAAAGTTGCGCATTCACGTATTGAGTCGAGATGAAATCAATTGCTTTTTACGGCGCCAACCTCTACTCATTCAACGCGCGAACCAGGACTGCAATAACCAGCTTGACGCATGGGTAAATCACATAAAAAAAGCGCAGACAATTGATCTGCGCTTTTTAAACCCAAACAACTTAAATCAATGTTTGATTACTGTGGATGCGGCATCTTCCGGCTTCGGGGGAATCGCAACACTCACCGGCTCCAATAAAGGATCAGGCTTACGTTCCAATGCCCATTCCAAGACCTGATCGATCCAGCGCACAGGATGAATATCAAGATGATTCTTAATATTATCCGGAATTTCCCCAAGGTCTTTCGTGTTCTCCTCAGGAATCAACACGATCTTGATACCGCCTCGATGCGCAGCCAAAAGCTTTTCCTTTAGCCCACCAATCGGCAACACCTCGCCTCGTAGTGTGATCTCACCCGTCATGGCCACATCCGCACGCACTGGTATTCCAGTCAATGTAGACACGATTGCGGTGCATATCGCAATACCCGCGCTTGGCCCATCCTTCGGGGTCGCGCCTTCTGGTAAGTGAATGTGAATATCCGACTTCTGGTGAAAATCTTCTGGTATCCCCAAGCCTTTGGCTCGACTGCGCACTACCGAGAGGGCCGCCGAAATCGACTCTTGCATTACCTCCCCCAACTTACCGGTAGTAAGCGTCTTACCGGCGCCAGGAAGCTTAGCCGACTCAACCGTGAGAAGCTCTCCGCCCACTTCAGTCCACGCAAGCCCAGTGACTTGGCCTACCTGATTTACCTTTTCCGCTATGCCATAGGTGTAGCGATGCACGCCGAGAAACTTGTCCAAATTTCGTGCAGTAATACTTATGCGCCCCACCTTCTTTTTCGTAAGCAGTGTTTTCACCGTCTTACGGCAAAGCTTTGCGATCTCCCGATCCAATCCGCGCACGCCGGCTTCCCGAGTGTAATAACGCACGATATCGCGTAGCGCGCTCTCAGCTACGTGAATTTCGTCCATCTTCAACCCGTTGGCCTTGATTTGTTTCGGCAACAGATACTTTATTGCAATATTGATCTTCTCATCTTCCGTATATCCGGAGAGACGAATGACTTCCATGCGATCGAGCAGCGGCGCTGGAATATTAAGTGTGTTCGCCGTAGCAACGAACATCACGTCAGATAGGTCATATTCCACTTCCACATAGTGATCTACAAATGTGTGGTTTTGCTCGGGATCAAGCACTTCAAGCAAAGCGGAAGATGGATCACCACGGAAATCCATGCCCATCTTGTCCACTTCATCTAACAAGAACAGCGGGTTCCTAACCGCCACTTTGCTCATATTTTGCAAAATTTTGCCAGGCATGGATCCAATGTAAGTGCGACGATGACCACGAACCTCCGCCTCATCTCGCACACCACCAAGCGACATGCGGACAAATTTCCGATTAGTCGCTTTAGCTATCGATTGACCGAGCGACGTTTTACCGACACCCGGTGGTCCCACCAAGCAAAGTATCGGCGCTTTCACTTTATCCACACGACTTTGAACGGCAAGATACTCGACTATTCGTTCTTTGACCTTCTCCAACCCATAGTGGTCATAATCAAGTATTTTCTCGGACGCCTTGATGTCATTCGACACCTTGGTTTTCTTCTTCCAAGGCAATCCGATCAGTACATCTATGTAATTACGTACAACAGTAGCCTCGGCTGACATCGGCGACATCATGCGCAATTTCTTTAGCTCAGCCTCAGCCTTGACTCGCGCGTCCTTAGGCATGTGCGCGGATTTGATCTTTTTCTCCAACTCATCCAGATCAGCGCCATCCTCCGAATCTCCGAGTTCCTTCTGAATTGCTTTAACTTGCTCGTTCAGATAGTACTCGCGTTGGCTTTTTTCCATTTGGCGTTTGACGCGCCCGCGAATCCGTTTCTCTACCTGAAGAATATCGATTTCCGTTTCCAACAGCGCAAGCAACTTTTCCAACCGCGCCTTGATCTCAACGGTCTCGAGGATCTCTTGTTTTTGCTCCAACTTTAATGGCAAGTGCGCAGCGATCGTATCGGCAAGCCGACCGGCTTCCTCGATGCCCGAAAGTGACGTTAAAACCTCGGGCGGTATTTTCTTATTGAGTTTTACGTACTGCTCAAACTGACTCATGAGCGTGCGCCGCATTGCTTCGATCTCATGAGTCTCACCCTCATCCGCAGCGAGCAACGTAACCCTTGCGGTGAAGTGACTGCGATCATCGAGAATTTCTTCGATATTGCCGCGACGGGTTCCTTCAACAAGCACTTTGACTGTGCCATCGGGCAGTTTCAACATTTGCAAAATACTAGCGATACTGCCCAGAGAATACATATCTTCCGGACCAGGTTCGTCTTTAGCGGCGGACTTCTGCGCCACGAGCATGATGCTTTTACCGCTTTCCATTGCTGATTCCAGCGCTTTAATGGACTTTTGCCGGCCAACAAACAGCGGAATCACCATATGAGGAAACACCACCACATCGCGCAGCGGTAACAGCGGAAGAGTAAAGGGAACGGTTTCCAAGGGATCGTGTATGGTCATGGATTTGTCCTGGTTTGGCCAGAGATCAAGATAAAGGGCAAGTGGGGGCTTGACCAGCAGAAATCAAGCCCATACCGCCTAATTAGTCCGCACATGATCGTGCGGCTATTGAATTATACGCCAGCGACTTTCGGCTGGTCGGCATACATTAGGATAGGCTTGCCGTCGCCATTGACGGTAGCTTCATCAACTACCACCTTTGAGACATTCTGCATTGAAGGCAGCTCAAACATGATGTCAAGAAGAGCATGTTCGATAATTGATCTCAATCCCCGAGCGCCGGTCTTCCTGGCGAGCGCCTTTTTCGAAATGGCGCCAAGCGCTGCTTCACGAAACTCGAGCTCGACCGCCTCCATGGCGAATAGCTTCTGATACTGCTTCGTTAACGCATTCTTAGGCTCCGTCAGAATACGGACCAGCGCCTTTTCATCAAGCTCTTCCAATGTTGCGACAACTGGCAACCGACCGACAAACTCTGGGATCAGACCATACCTAATTAAGTCTTCAGGTTCCACATCACGAATGAGGGCGCTCATTTCGCGTCGGTCCTTGCTCTTTACGGCAGCGCCAAAGCCAATGCCGCTCTTATCGGACCGACTTTGAATAACTTTATCCAAGCCGCCAAACGCTCCACCGCAGATAAACAGGATATTAGTCGTGTCAACCTGCACGAATTCCTGGTTAGGGTGTTTACGCCCGCCTTGAGGAGGCACCGAAGCAATCGTTCCCTCAATTAGCTTCAGCAATGCCTGCTGAACACCCTCGCCAGAGACATCCCGGGTAATGGAGGGATTATCTGACTTTCGGGAAATCTTATCGATCTCATCAATGTAGACGATGCCGCGTTGCGCCTTCTCAACGTCATAGTCGCACTTCTGCAACAATTTCTGAATGATGTTCTCGACGTCCTCGCCCACATAACCAGCTTCGGTCAGCGTTGTCGCATCGGCGATGACAAAGGGAACATTGAGTAAACGAGCCAGAGTCTGCGCAAGCAAAGTTTTCCCGGAGCCCGTCGGACCGATAAGCAAAATATTGCTCTTGGCCACTTCTACATCGCCTTCCTTCGGCGGGCTCTTCAATCGCTTATAGTGATTGTAAACAGCCACCGAAAGAATTTTCTTGGCTTGAACTTGATCTATCACATACTGATCAAGGATATCGCAGATCTCCTGCGGCACCGGGAGATCTGAACGCGTGAGCTTCCCCGTGGATTCGCCCTGGATTTCCTCACGAATGATGTCATTGCACAGCTCAATACACTCATCGCAGATAAAAACCGACGGACCTGCAATAAGCTTGCGCACCTCATGCTGACTCTTACCGCAAAACGAGCAGTAAAGTAATTTGTCACCACCGGTTTTATCTGACATGTCGCCTTATCCTAATCAAATGCAAATTGCCGTTAACCTTAAGACTTTACGTCCTCGGTTCGGTTCACCAGAACCTGATCGATAAGTCCATATTTAAGCGCATCATCGGCACTCATGAAATTATCGCGCTCGGTGTCCTTGGCGATCGCCTCCACCGGCTTCCCGGTATGTTGTGAAAGTAACCCGTTCAGGCGTTCGCGTAAATAGAGGATCTCTCTTGCCTGAATCTCAATGTCCGTTGCCTGACCTTGAGCGCCGCCTGATGGTTGATGAATCATGACACGAGAATTCGGCAGCGCAAAACGTTTTCCCTTGGCGCCCGCCGCCAACAGGAACGCCCCCATACTTGCCGCGAGTCCCGTACAGAGGGTGCTTACGTCGGGCTTGATAAATTGCATCGTATCGTAAATAGCCAAACCAGCGGAAACAGAGCCACCCGGAGAATTAATGTAGAGGCTAATATCCTTATCCGGATTCTCCGACTCAAGAAAAAGCAACTGGGCAACGATTAGATTGGCGGTCGCATCATTTACCGGCCCGACAAGAAAAATCACCCGCTCTTTAAGTAAGCGCGAATAGATATCGTAAGCGCGCTCACCTCTCCCGCTTTGCTCAATGACCATGGGGATTAACCCAAGGCCTTGTGGTTCCCAATTACCGATCATGCTCATTTAGCGCCTTCCATAAGTTCCTGGAGCGACATGGCCACGTCTTCCGCTTTAGCCTTATCCATCGCCCAAGCCACTACGTTGTCTTCCAATACCACGGCTTCCACTTCGGCCAGTCGCTCCTGTTGCTGGTAGTACCAGCGCACCATCTGATCAGGCTGCTCGAAACTTTGCGCGTGCTCCTCGATCACAGCTCGCACTTGCTCAGGTTTTGCTTGCAAGCCGTTCTGTTTAATCACTTCTGCAAGAATAAGTCCTAATCTAACCCGCCGCTCAGCCTGCGCCTCAAACAATTGTCCTGGCAGACTTATATCCTTGGTCGTAACCCCGCGAGACTGCAAATCTTTGATAGCCCCTTCTTTAAGTCGATCGATTTCTATATCAATCAACGATTTCGGTACTGTTAGCGTCGAGTTATCAAGCAGCGCTTGCATTGCTTGCTCCTTTAACTTCGCCTGGACACGTTTTTTTGCCTCACGTTCCAAGTTTAGCTTGATCTCCGCACGCATTTTTTCAACGTCGCCGCCCTCGACCCCCAAGGTCTTCGCAAACTCGGCGTTTAATTCAGGGAGATGCGGTTCGGAAACTTCGAGAACCTTCACCTCGAAGGTCACAGTTTTTCCCGCCATGTCCTTACCATGATAATCCGCTGGGAAAGTGAGTTCAAACGACTTCACATCATCAGCCTTCATGCCAATTACATTTGCCTCGAAATCAGGCAGAAAACGACCCTCGCCCAAAACGAGCGCATAGGCATCGCCCTTTCCACCATTGAAAGGGGCGCCATCAATCTTGCCTTCAAAATCGATGCGAACTTGATCGCCAGTTTGAGCGACACGATCAGTCTTGTGAAAATGGGTGCGTTGTTTGCGCAAAATTTCGACAGTGCGATCCACGTCCGCCTCGGAAACCTCCGTAACGGGCCGCTTAACGGTCGCCGCAGACAGATCGCCGATAACGACATCTGGATACACTTCAAAGGTTGCAATGAATTCTAGATTTTCAGCCGACGTCATCGGCTCTTTAGCTTCAATCCGGGGATAGCCAGCCACGCGAAAATTTTGCTGTCGGATAGCGTCGGAAAACGTTTTTTGCACCGAGTCGCCGATCACCTCTTGGCGAACCTGGCCGCCATATTGCTGCGCAACCATCTTCAGGGGCACCTTGCCAGGCCGGAAACCAGGAAGCTTCGCGGTGCGGGCGATTCGCTTAAGTCGGCTTTCGACCTCGGATTCAATCTGTTTCAGCGGGAACGAAAGATCAATACGACGCTCCAGCGGGCTTGTGGTTTCTTGAGAGGTTTGTTGCATTACGTATCCCTTAAAGAGGGCGCCTCTATAACCTACCGCACGGCATTATTTTTGAGCTTACCGCTCATCGTACCAGTGTCCACAACCGCAATTCTTTTAATTCAATCTTGGGTGGCCTGCGACGGTTTTTAGAGATGCCCATAATCATTCATTCGAGGCAATCTGGTGCGAAAGGAGGGACTCGAACCCTCACGCCTTACGGCGCTGGAACCTAAATCCAGTGCGTCTACCAATTCCGCCACCTTCGCATTTCATGGAGTTGTCCGGCAACACCTAAACATACCTGCGCAGGCACGTTCATTACCGGACAACTTGTTAGTGTAAACTATCGCCCTCTCTCTGTCAGCCGCAACGATGTCGAAATCTCTATCTTGCGAGATGATTTCATCACTGCCCCCTTCAACTCGCTCCATTCGATACTGAACAATTTAATGCCCATTAATAGTTGCGACCACTATGAGAACTTTCCAGTGGGCTCGATTTTATTGCCAAGCGCTTTAAGAGCGCCTATCTCGGTAATTTATCGTTTCGCCCGAAGCGCCGACGACATTGCGGATGAAGGCGAGGCCAATGCGCCAACCAGATTAGCGCAACTTGATGGGTATCGAGAAGCGTTAAATCGAATTGAAGAGGGAGCGCCTTCGCACGATGATCTTTTCGCTACACTCGCACAAGTTATCGCGCAATACAATCTTCCCATCCAACTTTTTCGTGACCTAATTGACGCATTCTCTCAGGATGTCGTCAAAACACGCTACGCCACTTTTACGGAACTATTGGATTATTGCCGACGTTCCGCGGATCCAATCGGTCGATTGCTGCTTCATTTATTTAAAGCGTCGACACCCCAAAACCTCGCCTACTCTGACGCGATTTGCTCTAGCTTGCAGCTCATTAATTTTTGGCAGGACGTCGCGATCGATTGGAATAAAGCGCGCATTTATATTCCTCAGGAAGATATGGCCGCGTATGGCGTCACAGAATCTCACATCGCCGATCGCCAAGTTGATGCGCGCTGGCAGCGACTCATGCGTTTTCAGATCGAACGTAGTCGCGCCATGCTAGAATCTGGCGCCGCATTAGGGCGCGTGCTCCCGGGGCGAATGGGGTTAGAAATTCGAACCATCATCGCAGGCGGCGCAACGATTCTGAACAAGCTTGAAATGACCGGCGGCGACATGTTCCATCATCGCCCGGTGCTCACCATTCGAGATTGGCCTTTTATTCTCTACCGTGCATTCTATAAATAAAGGCTGTTTCATGTGCTCGCGCCTGGCGCGATGACAATCGCCTTCCACCAGAGACATGACCCCAGAAGCATACTGCCAGGAAAAAGCCGCGAAGAGCGGATCCAGTTTCTACTATAGTTTTTTATTCCTCCCGCCGGATAAACGTCGAGCGATTACTGCTGTGTACGCCTTCTGCCGAGAGGTGGACGATGTCGCGGACGAAGTGACCGACGTGGGCGTAGCGCGCATTAAACTCGCTTGGTGGCGGACTGAAATCGCCAATGTTTTCGCTGGCAATCCACAACACCCGGTTGGGAAAGCATTGCTCCCGGTGGTTCAAGAACTTCATCTTACCGCGGAGCAATTCAATGAAATCATAGACGGCATGGAGATGGATTTAACCTACCACCGTTATCCCGATTTCAAGTCGCTACAGCTTTACTGTTACAGAGTCGCGAGCGTCGTCGGACAAATCTCCGCTACCATATTCGGCTACACCGATCACAACACGCTCAGGTATGCTAACGATCTGGGTATGGCGTTCCAATTAACCAACATCATTCGGGATGTCGGCGAAGACGCCCGCCGCAATCGCATTTATATCCCCCAGGACGAGCTTCAACGCTTCGGGGTGAGCGCCGCAGAGATTCTTAACGGTAAAGCATCGGACAACTTCCGAACGCTCATGGCTTTTCAAGCCGAACGCGCAAAGCAGTACTACGATCAAGCCTTCGCCGCGTTACCTGCCAGCGACCGCAAAACCCAACGAACCGGTCTTGTCATGGCGTCCATTTACCGCACCTTGCTTGATGAAATCGAGCGCGACCAATTCGCGGTGCTTAATCAACGCATCTCGCTTACGCCGATTCGTAAACTATGGCTTGCTTGGCGGGCATGGATCAAAGGATGAAGGCGGAAACAAAAAATGAAAGCGCCTCAATTTCAGCGAGCTCTCACGTTAGAGTCACTCCGTCGCAGCATAGAGTCGCAATTATTGGCGGTGGTTACGCCGGCCTAGCCGCAGCCGTCGAACTTGCTTCTAGAAATATCCACGTTCGCGTATTTGAAGCAGGGCCAACCTTGGGAGGACGAGCGCGCCGCATCTCTTATCAAAATATCGATCTCGATAACGGCGCTCATATACTCCTTGGCGCCTATGAGGAAACGCTGCGAGTCATGGAGATAGCTGGGACTCCGAGTACGGCGTTGCTTCGACTGCCACTGCAACTCGCGATCAAAGATGGCCTGCAACTCTTCGCGGCTCCCCTGCCCTCGCCCCTGCACTTGCTTGTTGGTCTTCTCACAGCCAAGGGCCTCACGATTAGGGAGCGGCTTGCGGCTATTCGCTTTATGGCGACCCTTCGTCTATCGCAGTTCAGGCTCGCCAACGACATGACAGTCTCGACCTTGCTCGTTAAGCATGGTCAAAATGGGACGCTTGCAAAGTTTCTTTGGGAGCCGCTCTGTATAGCGGCATTAAACACTTTGCCGGAAGAAGCGTCAGCGCAAATTTTCCTCAATGTATTGCGCGATAGCCTCGCCGGACGCAAACAAGACTCCGAACTACTGCTGCCCCGCGTTGACCTCTCGCGGCTATTTCCCGAACAGGCGGCGGCATATGTAAAGCAACAGGGGGGAGATGTCCGCTTGCTCGCGCCAGTGCAGAATGTTGAAGCCACGAATCAGGGTTATGTCTTAACCTTGAAGGAAGGCGTCGAAGAATTCGATGCGGTCGTCTTAGCGGTTGGACCACACCAAGCCGCTCGACTACTCACATCGCTGGAAAGCATGTCCCCCACAGCGTTGCTGATTGAGCAGCTTTCCTATGAACCCATCTGCACGGTCTACCTGAAATATTCACAAGACATTTCATTGCCGACGCCCATGTTGGGCTTGTCCGGCGGCCTTATTCAGTGGATCTTCGATCGTCAGGCTTTATATGGGCAACAGGGGCTCGTCGCTGTGGTGATGTCCGCCTCTGGCGCCCATAGAGCACTCGAAAACCAGGCTCTCGCCGATGCGATCAGTGAAGAGATTACCCAGCACTTTCCTCATTTGAACAACCCCGTGTGGAGTAAAGTTATTGTGGAAAAATTTGGCACGTTTGCTTGTACGCCGAATCTTAAACGCCCACCACAACAGACTCCCCTTAAACATTTCTATCTCGCTGGCGACTACACCGCCAGCGATTATCCCGCGACGCTGGAGAGCGCCGTACAGAGCGGCGTAAAATGCGCCAAACTTTTGTTGGCGGAGGCCACTTGAATCAAAACACCATAAAAAACTATCAACCTGAAACCGATTTACTGAAAGACAAAGTAATCATCGTGACAGGCGCTGGCCAGGGACTAGGTCGCGCAGCCGCCCTCGCCTATGCGGCGCACGGCGCCACCGTTGTATTACATGGCCGAAAAGTGGCGAAGCTTGAACAGATTTACGATGAAATCATGGCCCGCCAATTACCGGAGCCCGTGATATTTCCGCTGGATCTGTCCGAGGCCACCGATGCTGACTACGAGAACATGGCGTACGCCATCAAGCAGCAATTGGGAAGACTAGACGGCATTCTTAACAATGCAGCCATCGTTCCCACGCTCACTCCATTGGCCAATCAAACCATCGAGGAGTGGATGCAATTGCTGCGTGTCAATTTGATCGCGCCATTTGCGTTGACGCGCGCCTGCCTGCCATTGATGCAACACTCGCCGGCAGCCTCGATCATCATGACCTCGGAAACGCATGGGCACTCGCCGGCGGCGTACTGGGGAAGTTTCTCTGTCTCAAAAGCTGGACTGGAAGTGTTGACTGGGATCTGGGCGCAGGAGCTGGAAATACATCCCAACATTCGCATCAACACATTCATTCCAGGACCAGTGGCATCGCCGCAACGATCAGCGACGCACCCCGGTGAAGTTAAATCCAGTCTACCGACGCCTGAAACCTTAATTCCGTACTACTTGTATTTAATGGGACAGGACAGTGCGGGAGTAAGTGGAGAAATTGTTAGCGCGGGCTAGCGTTGCGGAAAGACCCGTCTGGCGCCTGCTTAAGAATCTGCGCAACAAAGTCTTAAACCTAGAAACGGCGATTGACCACTTATCGCCCAAAGAATGTCTTACCCTTTCGAGCGTTACGGCAATTTGAAGCTTCACCAAATGGGTTAGCACGCTACGTACCCGATTGCACGTTTTGCAGGCCCTCTGGCGTCGTTGCTCCGCCTTGCATGGAATGGCCATGCCGCGTTGTCACGCCTAGCCAGACGGCCTGCAAAACGTGCAATCGGGTACGTCCAATCGCCGTTTCTAGGTTAAACAGGCGCTGACAACTCAACGTTTTATTTGCGTATTTCATCAACGGCGGCTTCAACACGATCCACGGCGATTACGCTCATCCCACTAATAGCTTGTTTAGGCTTGTTGGCCTTGGGAATAATGGCATGGGTAAACCCTAATTTCGCTGCTTCCTTCAGGCGCTCCTGCCCTCGCTGTACGGCCCGAACCTCGCCCGCCAGTCCGACCTCGCCGAAAACCACCATCTTTTCCGGCAGCGGTTTGCTGCGCAGCGATGAAACGATAGCCAACAAAACAGCGAGGTCAGCAGCGGGTTCAGTAATTTTCACGCCGCCCACTGCGTTAACAAACACATCCTGATCAAAGGCGGCTATACCTGCATGCCGATGCAGAACCGCCAATAACATCGCCAATCTATTTTGCTCCAGGCCAACGCTCAATCGACGCGGATTCGGCGAGTGCGCTTCATCCACGAGCGCCTGCACTTCCACGAGGAGCGGACGAGTCCCTTCCTGCGTGACCATGACGCAAGAACCCGCCACTTGAGTCCCATGCTGAGATAGGAAGAGCGCTGAGGGATTGGAGACTTCCCTCAGCCCCTTCTCAGTCATCGCAAAAACACCTAATTCATTCACAGCGCCAAAGCGATTTTTGAAAGCGCGCACTAGCCGGAAACTGGAATGCGTGTCGCCTTCAAAGTACAACACCGTGTCGACGATATGCTCCAACACTCGCGGCCCCGCCAAAGCGCCCTCTTTGGTCACATGGCCCACGAGAATCATGGTTACGCCCGATTGCTTGGCGAGCCGCGTCAATTGCGCTGCACACTCTCGCACTTGCGCGACTGACCCCGGCGCGGAAGTGAGCGCCTCGGAATAAATAGTCTGAATCGAGTCGATCACCGCGACTTGAGGCTTCTGACTTGCGATTGCCGCCTGAATTTTTTCCAACTGAATTTCAGCGAGAAGCTTGATCGGCCTTGCGTCCAAAGCTAAGCGACGAGCGCGTAAGGCGATCTGCTGCGCCGACTCTTCGCCGCTCACATAAAGCACAGGATAACTCGTGGCGAGATGGGCGAGCGCTTGCAGCAAAAGTGTGGATTTCCCGATACCTGGATCACCACCAATCAGCACTACGCCGCCAGGGACAAGACCGCCACCCAACACACGGTCGAATTCCGCAATGCTCGTGGAAAAACGAGGGACCTCCTCCGCTTCAACTTCCGATAACGTCTGCACGGTGCTCGTCGACGCCAGACTTGCGTATCGATGCGCGGACGCCACTGGCTCGGCTACTGTTTCCACGAGAGTATTCCATGCGGCGCAATGAGGACACTGGCCTTGCCACTTGACTGACTGCCCTCCGCATTCAGTGCAACTGTAAATTGATTTCGCCTTAGCCACTGATTAAAAAATGAATACGAAAGTTGTGATTAAATTTAATGGGAAGTCCCTGATCAAGCGAGATGCAGGGGTAGACATGCCACAGATTAGACATCGCGAATATGAATCACGGCGCCGAGCACCAAGTTCCTCCACGATTTAAGCGACTCAAATGGTTCGCACATAGTGATTAACTGCGATACGCAAACACTTTTTGAGCATTCCGGCGTCGCTCAATAATTTCCCGCCGTCGCATGATTCTGGAACTTCGTATATTCCCCGAGGAACGTAAGCCGAACCGTGCCGATCGGACCGTTACGTTGCTTACCGATGATAATCTCCGCCGTGCCCTTATCAGGGCTTTCAGCGTTGTACACTTCGTCG
>DATLHW010000003.1:0-2232 GCA_035539675.1 Burkholderiales bacterium
GCATCCTTGCTGAATCGCCTGTTCCGGAATCGCGTTTTTCATATCCATCGCGCACGCTCCTCCATCAGACGCCAATACGCCTCGATCACTGGATGGGACTCCTGCACATGCCCCTGAGAAACCGAATACATCAGTATTGTGTGCAATAAATATGCGAGGCCATGCGCCGCCACTACCTGCGGATTCCAGTCATAGTTCGGATGGCTCTCCACTACGTAACGATGAGCCTGATTACATACCTCCAGGAAACTCCCCATCGTAACGCCGCGCCCTGACACCGCCTGCGGCGCCAATATGAAATGAAAAATGTCGTGCAGGGCGCTGGCGCCATCGCTGGCGTATTCCCAGTCGAAGGCGAAAATGCCATTGTTGTATACCCGTATATTCCAGGGCGCAAAGTCGCCATGGGCGAGAACGAAGGGACCTTTCCAATTTGCGAAGTGCTGCGCGCAATCGTCCAAGGCATTCGTAAGTGCGAGAAGATGCCCGTCGCTTAGATTTGGACGCAGTTGGCTCAATGCATGTTCCAAATAACAAAAAGCGGGAGACTCGCGAAAGCCGCTCTCGATTGGTCTGAAGGAAGCCAGATCACGCAGAAAGCTCGCATGCGCGGCAGTGAAATTGGACGTGGTTGAATAGCCGGAAGGCGCAACGCTCAACGCCAAGTAATGGCGGCCATTGGAGGCTTTTCCTTGCTTCAACAATTTAGGCGCTTTACCCGCAAGGGCTTGGCATTCGCCGATTTTCTCTAACCAGCTCGCTTCGGCGGAGATCATCGTATCCGCCGTTTCCTTCAGCGCGACCTTGGCGAAGGCGCGAGGTCCGCCATCGTCGCCCATGACGAGCACCGAGGCCTTTTGATACGGCCCGGGAGTACCTATCAAGAACGCTAGTTGCGAAGAGCCGGACGTTAAAAACTGATCGAGAAACGTAGGTCCGTCAACAAGCGGCAGCGTAAGCTCCGGCAACAAATTAGCGCCCGGCAACCAGTGGTTCGCTCGCAGCATCGCTTTGGCGTATAGCAAGTTCAATGGACTGGTGACAAAAAAATCCAAGCCATTGCGTTGCGCCGCCGGATGGTCGGCAGGAACCAATACCGAGCGTTGTTTCTTGCTGAATAGCGCATGCCATTTTCCACGTCCAAAATCTTTTGATCGCGTGGAGCCCAGACTATGAGAAGCGGTGCGCCGGGAAATTAGGGATTCGCTAATCGTGCGCCATGAGTTCCTGAGCTCCATCCTCAAGCGCCTTTCTCATGATGTCTAAGCCAACGCAAATGTTCTTCCGGCACGCGCGCTCCATAACCACCGGTTAACGCCTTCGTGGCGATACGGGTGGCGCGAGCCATCAGATGTAATAGCGGATAGACCGGTTGCGTCTGCCCATGCGGCGAACGGCGATGGCGAATAATGGCGTCTTCCTGTTTACCCTGTGGCTTCAAACGTCGCGTTTTTTGCTCCGGGTAATAACGCATGCACGATAGATAGCGTGGGATGTAACCGATATCGGCGTGCGCGGAGAAACGCTCCCATAAATCGTTATCCATCGCCAGATTGAAACGCTCATTCAGCCCACCCGAAATGTCATACAACGAACGCCGCCAGAACATCGATGGCTGGGGAATGTAATTGTGGTCATAAAGAAATACGAATCGGTTGAATGGCATTTCCTTTTTCGGACGCAGGAATCGGCCTTCGCTGTCGATCCACAAGGAATCCCCGTAGACCGCTTGTACATCCGGGTGTTTGGCGAAGAACTCGCCAACAGCCTGCAAGGCGCCGGGCAACAGCAAATCATCGGAGCAAAGCCATCCCAACACATCGCCGGATGCGCGCTTGAATCCCTTGATCAGCGCATCCGTTTGACCGCGATCCGGTTCCGACACCCAGTAAGCCAACTCGTGCGCATGACTTTCAATGATGTCCCTGCTGTCGTCCTGAGAGCCTCCATCGATAACGATGTATTCCAAATTTTCGTAGCGCTGATCCAGAACAGACTTCAGGGTCGACTCAAGATAGGGGCCTTGCTGGTACGAGCAAGTTACGAGGGAAATGCGTGGGAGAGTCATTTTCTTATACCTCCAAATTTTCTATCAACCTTAAAAATTATCGGTGGGGCGGTTGTTCATAAGTCCTTACGTTTGAGTTTTACCTTGCCCCTTCGTTGTCTGATTCGAAGCGCTGTCGGTAATGAAGAGACGACCTGTTTTCAGCTTCTCCTTACACAACGCCA
>DATLHW010000004.1:0-6563 GCA_035539675.1 Burkholderiales bacterium
AAGATACTCATCGCTCCCGCCATGCCCCGCAAGCTACAATGAAGCTAATCATGTTAGAGCGTAACGTAATGTCTTCCACACCACTCAATGCAGGTCATTTCTCGTTAGTCGAAAGAATCGCAGCCATCGTTGGGCCACAAGGCGTTATCACAAAACCCGAGGAAATCGCCCCGTACGTCATTGATTGGCGTCGTGCGTATCAAGGCGCAACGTCAATGGTTGTGCGGCCAGCGAATACCGAAGAAGTCGCCGCCGTTGTCAAAGCATGCGCGGAAAGCAATACGCCGATCGTTCCCCAGGGCGGTAATACGGGTTTATGCGGCGGAGCGGTCCCGCGCGCCAACGGTCGGGAACTCGTGCTATCGCTATCCCGCATGAATCGAGTGCGCGCAACCGATCTCGAAAACGACACGATAACGGTCGAGGCGGGTTGTATCCTCGCCAATATTCAGCAAGCCGCTTCCGACGCCAATCGTTTATTTCCCCTGAGCCTCGCGGCTGAAGGCTCTTGTCAGATCGGCGGCAATCTCTCCACGAACGCGGGCGGCGTTGCGGTGCTGCGGTATGGCAACGCACGCGATTTAACGTTGGGATTGGAAGTCGTGCTTCCCAATGGACAAATTTGGAACGGCCTTCGCGGGCTGCGCAAGGACAACAGCGGCTATGACATGAAAGATCTTTTCATTGGCGCTGAAGGAACACTGGGAATCATCACGGCGGCCGTATTAAAGTTGTTTCCCAAGCCGAAGAAAACCGTCACGGCATTCGTCGCGGTTCCCGACGCCCAAGCTGCGGTGGCGCTACTTTCCCTGGTGCGCAATCAGTGCGGCGATCGCTTGACCGGATTCGAGTTCATGTCGCGCATCTGCATTGACTTGGTGCTTACACATATTTCCGGAAGCCACGATCCGCTTTTCAATCCGTATCCGTGGTATGTCCTCATGGAGCTTACCGATACGCTTGCCATCAGCCGACTGGAAGAAGCCCTCGAAGAAACGCTGACGGAAGCCATTGAAATCGGTTTAGCGCACGACGCCGTGGTCGCGGTTAGCGAATCCCAGGCAAAGGCGTTGTGGGCCTTGCGCGAAAATATTCCTGAAGCGCAACGCATCGAAGGCGTTTCCATCAAACATGATGTCTCCGTACCCGTATCACGCATCCCGGAATTGATTCAGAAGGCCGAATCGGCGCTGACGAACGCTTTCCCCGGCATTCGAATCGTGACCTTTGGCCACATCGGCGACGGCAATCTTCATTACAACTGCTCCAAGCCAAACGCCGCCGATAACAATGCTCTCCTGGCCATACAGTCGGAGGTCAATCGGGTGGTTTACGATGTGGTGACGTCCTTGAATGGCAGCATCAGCGCCGAGCATGGTTTGGGACAATTAAAGCGAGAAGAAATCACTCGCTATAAGAGTGCAATCGAGCTTGAGCTGATGCGCTCCATCAAGCGGGCGTTGGACCCGAATGGATTGATGAATCCGGGTAAAGTGCTTTAGGACGTAATACGCCCTCGATTTGTATCAAAATTTGGTAGGTAGCGAACGGGTCGGGTTCAAGTAGCGATGTAATTCCATTTCGAAATTTATCGTGAACGTGAAAGTGAGGCGCAGCACGCTCCTTACTCATCGGCAAACTTGCGATCCCCCGAGGACGCTGCTAGCACCGGCGCCTCCAACGGCTCTGCTGGCGGAGCGCCGAGCGTCTTCACCTCTTTCAAATCGGGAGCAACCATCGTGCTTTTCTCAGGCTTCTCGACACGCGCCTTTTTCTCTTCCACAACCGGGCACTCGATGGACTGCACGCTGCTGCCTTCGATCTTGTTCGCGGCCTGATCGAGTTGATCGGCAATGGCTTTACTAACATCTCTCACCACGAAGTTCGCTTCCTTGACATGAGGCGCGCGGGGTTCCATACGCGTGGCGGCGAACCCCTTACCCTTAAGCTCCGCGAGGCGGCGACGCGCGGCTTCTTCGTTACTGAAGACGCCTAGGGATATGCCATTGTCGGGCTCCAACGAAAGCTCCTTTATTCCCGCCGCTTTGAGGCGAGCGAATGTCCCCGTGGAATTATCCGATGCAGGAATACGCACCCAAAATCGAGTCGGCTCCTCAAGCTTGGTTTCCGTCACTTTATCAATGCTCGCGAATTCGGCGAGCAATCCCCGCGCCCGCTCCAATTCGGCGCCGGCGATGTGTCTCCACTCCATGCAAACCAACGGCTCCGCCTTGCGTTTTTTGGAGACGGCGACAGGTTTCAATGGCGCCAGTTTCATTTTATCGGCGTTGAGATCAGTGCTCGCAATGGTCGACGCCACACGCGTTTCGCTGGCGTATATAAATCCGACAAGCACCAGATTGGCGAGTAACAATGCGAAAGCGAACAACTTCATATGGTCTCGACGGTCGTATTCATGACGGCGATATGAATCAGCCCTTCAAGCACTAGATTTTCAATCCGCTCCACCGGCGCATACAAGTAAGGCTCGATCGTTTCAGCAGCGCCCCCGGAAAGTAACGTCAGAGGCTGCTTCTCCCCTACCGCCACCAACCGATCATGCAGACGATCAACCGCCCCAGCTGTGGCCTGAATAGCGGCGCTCCAAACAGCGTTACGAGTATTAGTCGGAAGATTTTCGAACTCGCCGCGCTCCACGCGAACGCCGGCTGTTTTGGTATTCAACGCCTCGACCATCATCTCAGGCCCAGGCAGAATGAATCCGCCAAGAAATTTCCCGCCAGCGCTCAATGCGTCGATCGTAACGGCCGTGCCGGCCATGATGACGATCGCCGCGCCAGCATGGCGATGATGAGCGCCAATCAACG
The DNA here is from genome assembly GCA_035539675.1 of Burkholderiales bacterium. Lineage (GTDB taxonomy): Bacteria > Pseudomonadota > Gammaproteobacteria > Burkholderiales > DATLHW01 > DATLHW01. The sequence goes on from DATLHW010000004.1 coordinate 2,829, forward strand.
CCGCCCATCGGTCACAACCTAACTGCGCCGGCTGCTGGTAACCATTAGCGACGCCACACTGGGACGACTGCGCGGTGATCCATTGCGGAGCGACCCGCCACCGTCCCATCAAAACGCTCAACTCCGAACGAATGAGCTCGCCAGCCACGTTCGATATAACGATCTTGGTCGGCGGCGCCATCAGCTTCCACGTATCGCTAAGACGAACGGTGTCTTGCTTACCCACCGCCCCCATCGTGATCCAATCCTGACCGTCGTGCAGTCCCCATTTGATCCGTGTATTGCCAGCATCAACAGCGAGAATATTCATTACAAAAACCTCTTAAAACTGAGAAACAGCGATTACTGCTTATTTACCGCATAAGGCAATATTTTCAACTTCAGTAGACGAGTTGACGTCTCGAGAAATCGTAGCGAGCGGCTCCAGATTGAACCGAGAAGCGCAGACGTACAAATAGTACGTTGAGCATCGCAGGTCAATCTCGAACCGCGCGGTAGATTTAGGTAGCCTCGAAGGAATCGCTATTTGGGCCGAGGTCGATCCGAGGAGCGGAGGTGTACGAATAGTACATTGAGCACCGCAGGTTCGAGATCGGCCCAAATAGCGATTCCTTCGAGGCTACCTTTCGATGCGTCAACCGCTGCGGAGGCTTACTTCGCCTACGCTAAACTGCATAGCCCCAGTCGTCGTACGAATTCGCAATGCGCCATCCGACGCTACGCCCTCCGCAACACCCCGCACTACCGAATTATCAGGAAGCAACAGTCGCACTGGCTTCATCTGAAACGCGTGTCGCGCCTCCCAGTCGAAAGCAAGCGGGGCGAATCCACCTGCCTCGAAACGGGTCAATACGTCTCGTAACGAGTTCAACATTTCCGCCAGCACCTCGTTGCGCGATGGCAAAGGCTCGGCGATCCCAGCGAGATCCACAACAGCTTGATCGATTTCCGCCAATACCTGTGGCGCAAGCCGATGATTAACGCCTATTCCGATAACCGCAATGCTTGGCCCAAGCATCTCGCCTTGCACTTCGATAAGAATCCCCGCCAATTTGCGACCATTATGAATGACGTCATTCGGCCATTTAAGTTTCACGCCATTCACACCCAATGCCTCGCAAGCGCGGACAACGGCCACCCCTACCGCGAGACTAAGACCGGACAAGCCGGCGATACCGCCTTTGAAATGCCAAAGGACCGAGAACGTTAGCGCTCCCGCAATTCCGGTATGCCACGGCCGCCCTTGTCGCCCGCGACCATGAGTTTGCAACTCGGCCACGAGACATGCGCCATGGACGGCGTCATGCCTGGCCCGCTCCAACAACAGCGTGTTTGTGGAATCCACGCTATCCAGCACCTCGACGTCGAACGGCGACTCGTCCCCGAGCGCAGCCATGACCTTTTCGCCGTCGATGAAATCAATGGGCGATTCCAGTTGATACCCGCGCCCACGCACTCGAAATATCTTCAGGCCAAGCGCCGTGGCGTCGGATAAGGCCTGCCACACGGTGGCGCGGGAAACGCCGAGCAGATGCGCCAAATCCTCGCCGGAATGGAAGCGGCCATCGGAAAGCTGGCGAAGGAGCGGAATGAGGAGTGGCTTCAAACGAGTTTCGATGAACATCAACTAGAGGCGCCAAATACCAGTATACATTGGCGTTTCGAAGATGCATCAAACAGACACGAGATGAGCGATTCGACATACGTTACAATCGTTGCCGCGACCATGCAATTCGCCATCATGCCGCTCCATTCCACTTGAATCACGCATGAAACGTTCGCTATAAATCAAATCAGAGAAAATTTTCCCGCATGAAAAATAGCATCGCGATCCGAGTAATTTGTAACATGTCCCCCTTAACTTAAAACCATCGAACACCGCTTTTCCAAAATGCCAAAACCTGCTTATCTTCGCAACATCAGACGCATTGACGACGCCCGAACTCGCACCTATGCCTGGGTAGTGCAGGTGCAACGCCGAAATCAGGTCGTCATTCAATACTTCACCGACAATTTATTCGGCGGCAAGGAAAAAGCGCTTAAAGCCGCCATGACCCTCCGGGATCAATTGGTCGAGCAAATGCATGACAATCGGTATCCCCTGTGGAGGCGCACCATCAAACGGCGCAATAACACCTCGGGCATCGTCGGCGTCGGGCGCTATGTATCGCGAGAAAATGTCGGAAATCGCATCATCGAGCGAACATTTTGGCAAGCCTTCTGGGAAGAAGGCGGTAGACGGCACAGCCGCAAATTCCTGGTTAGCAAGCATGGCGAATTAGGCGCCAAGCGACTGGCGCGTGAAACGAGGCGGCAAGCGATTCAAAGGGTTTCTGGGGAGTAACAAAGGCATAACCAAAAGCTATTGTCCTGTTTTACCCAGAGAGAGCCACCTTACAGCGCCCTCTGATCTGGTCAAGAAACGTAGGAGCGAGCTTGCTCGCGATCAACCGTCATTCGCGAGCAAGCTCGCTCCTACGTATGGTGGAAGCGCATCAAAAGTAGTGATTAATACCGATGATAAGGGTCGTCGGATCGCTTCCCAATCCAATAAACCCAGGACCCGAGTCGCTTACAGCGGCCTGCGCAAAGAAGTCATACATCGCGCTCGCTTCGTTCGTTATCTTGGCGTAGGTCGCATAGATCGTTGTCCGCTTGGAGATGTTGTAATTGGCCGATAACTGGAAAAATCGAGCGTCGGTGTCCGCCAAATCAGTTCCCGCGACCTTATCCTCCACTTCATCCGCTTTTGCGAAGGATGTGCCAAAGGCCCATCGACCCGTTTCATACGCGGCAAAGACGCCATAGGCATCCCTTTCACGATCCACTTGATCCGCCGCCACCGTGAAGTTCAGGTCGGGGTTCTCGTGTCTTATTCGGTCCCAAAGCGCGCCGATCGTAAAGCCCGCCAGTTTGGTTCCAAGGGCCACCTTATGCGAGGTGCTGTCGTTCCCCACAACGGGAGCCACGGCAGTACCCACACCGGTCAAACCAAGATAGTCGTTGCGCTTGAAGTAGGAGTAGTTGAAGAAACCGATTTTTTTGTTCAGGTAGGTAAGACTTGCTTCAATGCCAGAATCCTTGGCTTCGCCCGCATTGGAGAATGCGCTATCGGTCGCGTAAGTGGTGGTGTTTTCCGGCGCCACATAACTTACCTTGCCGGTAAACCCCGCCAGATTGGGCGATATATAACGCACAACGTTATCTCTGCGGCCACCGAAATCCGTAAGCCCCCTACCCTCGTTCGGGTTTCCCGAACCGAGGACGGAAACCAACCCACCTAGGCCAGCAGCGCCGCCGCCCATCACGGCAAGCACGGTCGATGCATAGGCGCTTTTCACGAATAGTTGATCGCCTGCAGGAATGTGATTGGTATAGAACACATCCCACCGTCCGAGCATGATCTCGCCAAATGCGCCGCGCAAGCCGACGCCACTGTTTCTGTTGGCGAACGTATTGGCGGTGGTGAATGTCGTGCGTCCTGGACCACTATCCGGCTTGACGAGGTTTTCAACCTGGAAAAAGGCGCTTACGCCGCCGCCTAAAGGCTCAACCCCTCTGAATCCAATGTAGGAAGCCGCATCGGTTACGCGCACGCGGCTCTTGATGTCTTGCGCTGAATTGGCGGCCCCCTCGGCCTTTATGCTTTCAACCCCAACACTGAGTTTTCCGTAGAGAGTTACAGTTGAGTCATCCGCCATGACGAAAGAGGGAACGAAGATGCCGGCGACCGCT
>DATLHW010000005.1:0-19947 GCA_035539675.1 Burkholderiales bacterium
AGCGATGGTCGGGTTGGTAATCGACAACTCAAGCCATTTGCCGCTGCCGTCGGACATAAACTTGGCGACATACAACTTGCCGTTATCGAGGTATTTGTCGCCAATGGCCATTGGGTTGGCGGAATGGGCGTCGGCGGCGTCCCAAGCCTCATTCGACACATACTTGTAAATATATTCATTACGCGAATCGTCGCCCATGTACACCGCGAGTTTCTCGCCGACCACTGGCTTGCTGAACGCGGCGCTTTCGTGAGCGTAGCGGCCTAATGCCGAACGCTTCCTGGGCAATTTGGACGAGTCGTAGGGATCGAGCTCAACGATATAGCCCATGCTATTCATCTCATTGCGGTAGTCGTCACGGCCATCGACCGATTCGCCCAGCTTGCTGTTATTCCAGCGTACGTATTTGTCGTCCACGCCGCCAGTTTCCCAGCCATGACGCGATGGCGCGCCCTGCTTGCGGCCATAACGTTTGAGCGATACCACGCTTTTGTCGTTACCCCGCGCGGTGTCGTCGTCCGCGCCGCGCACGAAATAGCCGGACCAGTTCTCTTCACCTGTCAGGAAGGTGTTCCATGGTGTTTTGCCGGTGCCGCAATTGTTCAGCGTGCCGCGTGACTTGACGCCATTGGTCGAATATTTCGTCACCAATAATGCGTTGCCGCGGGCCGGTCCGGCAATCTCGACGTCGCTCAATGGCGTAATACGACGATTAAAGGGCGATCCTTTCACATATTCCCATTGGTCGTTTCTCTTGCGCACTTCGACAAAAGATACCCCATGAATGGCTATTTCCTTATCGACTTCGACGGTCGGGCGGGGCAATGTGGTGGCGCCGCCGTTGGCGTGGAGAAAGAATGACGACAGTGTCTCATCGGTAGTGGCTTCGTGGTTCACCGCAAGCAGGCCACGGTCGGTCGATGTCAGCGAGCGTGAACCCGACGCCGACAGTCCGAACCATTCCATGCCGTCGTGATGGTCGCCGGCGCGGTTCTCGAAATCGGTGTCGGTTCCGTCGTTCTTGTATGCCGCAGTGGATGAGGAGAGCGGGTCGCCAAGGGCGTAGATAACCGATGCGGAATAACCTGTGGGCACGATTACACTGTCAAGCAAACTCTTGTTGACGGCGGTAAAACCAAGCAGTTTTTCAGTCGGGGCTGCTGGCCCCGTTGGCGCGATTATATTTTTGGCGCTGCCGGCGCACGCGGACATGCCAAGCGATCCAAGTACTGCCCCGGCCGCAGACATGGCGGCGCCGCGCAACAGGTTCCGCCGGCTTATGCGGGCTTCCAGAATATTATTGAAATGTGTGTTGGGAGAGTCGTTGAAACCGATCTCGTCTGCATCGATGACTGTCACGGAGCGAACGGTATTTTTTGTCATGGTGGTGTTTTTTGTCGCGATGAGAGAATGAACCGCGGGAGTTTAGTCACCGAATGTGACATGAAAATGACATCGAGATCATCGCTTGCGCGGTTGAAATAGCCTTTTCCCTTATCGGCGGCGTGCAACTTGTTGCGGCGCATTGACGCAATTGCCGTTTGTGCAGGGTTGTCACTAATAACGTTTAAGCGGAATAATGCGTAGCCTTAGAAAATAACAAGGTCAAGCCAGGAGATAAGTAATGACTCGTTTTACGCGTTTGGATATTTGTTTGGGAATGGTTGTCTTGGCGGCTGGTTCTGTTGCATATGGGGCGGATGCCCATGTGCATGGAGCCGCCAGGTTGGAAGTCGCGGTGGATGGAAAAAATGTGACCATGGAATTGTTGAGTCCCCTCGATAGCGTGGTGGGATTCGAGCATGCTCCGCGTACTGAAAAGCAGAAAGTGGTAGCGCGGAACGCGTTGGAGCAGCTTCGCAAGGCCGATGCGATGTTTACGCTGACGCCGGAAGCGCGTTGCGCCGTGACTTCCGTGAATCTGGATGCGCCAGCCCTTGCAGCGCAACAAGCATCCGGGAAGAAGGCGTCTGAACATAAGGATGGCGATCATGCCGAGCTTTCCGCCGAATATTCGTTTGTCTGCGAGCAGCCGGATAGCCTGCGAGGGCTGGAGGTGAAGTTGTTCGATAACTTCAGTAAACTCCGGCGGCTCGATGTGGAGGTTGTAGGTCCCAAAGGCCAGACCGCCGCCAAGCTATCGCCGAGTAAAAGGCGTGTGGTTTGGTGATCGCACGCGCAATCTATCCATAGATAACCCAGGTCGTGCCTTAAAACTTCTTCCCGTCAAGGGCAAAGGTATCTACACAAGTTCGCGTAGTCACGAATGCTCCCTCTCCCCTCAAGGGGAGCGCGAAGCGAGGGGGGGCGGAGCCGGCTTAAAGCGGACTTGTGTATATACCAATGATTCAAGGGGGGAGTCATTGATGGCGACTTGAGTGAAATATACTCTCCACGCACCAAGGATTCTGCAAGCCCATGGCTGATACTCCCATCATTCAGATCGACAATCTGGTCTTTCGCTGGTCCGCGGGGCACGAGCCGTGCCTCGACATTCCTCGCTTCGAGGTGAACACGGGCGAACGAATTTTCTTGCATGGTCCCAGCGGCGGCGGCAAGAGCACGTTGCTCGGTATATTGGGCGGGGTGCTGACGCCGGAGCAAGGAACAGTGCGAATGTTGGGGCATGAGCTGACCCAAATCAGCGCCGCGGGCCGCGATCGTTTTCGCGCTGATCATGTGGGATTTCTATTTCAGCAATTCAATCTTATTTCTTATCTTTCCGTCTTCGATAATGTGCTGCTGCCATGCCGCTTTTCACATCGGCGCCGTGAGAGAACCGTTGCCGGGGGAAAGTCCTTACATGACGAAGCGGAGCGCCTGCTCGACCATCTCGATATCGCGCCAGCGTTACGTCATCGTCCAGTAACGCAACTCAGCGTGGGACAGCAGCAGCGGGTTGCGGCGGCGCGCGCACTCATTGGACGGCCGGAGATCATCATTGCCGACGAGCCGACATCCGCATTGGATGCCGAGCGGCAAACCGCGTTTCTCGATCTCTTATTGAGGGAATGCGGCGATGCGGAAGCGACGTTATTGTTCGTTAGTCATGACAAACGGTTGGCTTCAGCTTTCAATCGGGAGATTGCCCTGACCACGGTGAATCGCGCGCATTCCGAAAAGGAAGCCGCATGAAGTATCTATTCGCGCTCGCCGCTCATAGCGCCTGGAATCGCCGCCTGACGCTCGGTATGACGCTCGCTGCGATCGCCCTGAGCGTCACGTTGCTGCTCGGCGTCGAACGCGTTCGCCATGATGCGCGCGAAGGTTTTTCTCAATCGGTTTCCGGAACGGATCTGGTCGTGGGCGCACGAACCAGCCCGGTGCAGTTGATGCTTTATTCAGTGTTCCGAATCGGCGAAGCCACGAACAATATTCGCTGGCAGAGTCACCAAGCTATCGCCGATCATCCGGCCGTTGCATGGAGCATTCCGTTATCGTTGGGAGATTCGCATCGCGGCTTTCCGGTGTTGGGAACATCCGGCGCGTACTTCGATCATTTTCGTTATGGCCAGTCGAAGTCTTTAACGTTTGCCGAGGGCAAGCGTTTCGAAGGCGTGTTTGAGGCGGTGCTCGGCTCCGAAGTGGCGGAACGATTGGGTTATCGTTTGGGGCAGAAGATTGTTCTGAACCACGGCATGGGGGATGTGAGTCTTACCGAGCATGCCGATAAGCCTTTCCTGGTGACGGGTATTCTTGCCCGCACCGGCACGCCGGTGGACAGGACGGCGCATATTAGCCTGGAGTCGATCGAAGCTATCCATCTTGATTGGCAGGGCGGCGCGCCAATCCCTGGGATGTCCGTTCCCGCGGAGTACGTGCGCAAATTTAATCTCGCGCCAAAGGCGATCACGGCGACGTTGGTCGGATTGAAGAGCAGGGCAGGCGTGTTCAAGATGCAGCGGTTCGTCAACGAATATAAAGACGAGCCTTTGTTGGGCGTATTGCCCGGCGTTGCGCTGAATGAGTTATGGCAGGTGGTCGGCATCGCGGAGCGGACACTGCTGGCGGTGTCGGCGATGGTGGTGGCGGTTGGGTTATGTGGGTTAGTTGCCGTCATTCTTGCAAGCCTCAATGAGCGACGGCGAGAGCTGGCGATTTTGCGTTCGGTCGGCGCTCGACCGGGCGACGTGTTTTTATTGCTGACCATCGAGGGTCTTTGCGTAACCGCTGTGGGCGCATTTTTGGGGGTTATACTACTGACGATTCTCACGGCGTTGCTTGGTCCGATGGCGCAAGCTCGATATGGATTAGTCATCGAACCGCGTTTTATCTCCCTCGAAGAACTGCGTATGCTCGGCGTGGTGGTGGTCGTTGGTTTGTTTGCGAGTTTGATTCCCGGTTATCGGGCGTACAGACTTTCCTTGGCGGATGGTTTGACGCCCCGCGTTTGATAAAAGCTCTTATCGGTCTGGAACTATGAGACGACTGTATTTCTTTCTGGCATCCATTATCGTAGCGTGTCTGTTGTTGACTGGCCAAAAACCATCTTTCGCCGCTTCGGGTGAAAAGGGTGATTACCGTGTCGGCGATCGGTTGTCTCAACCAAAATCGCCGAATGCGCGATCAACCTACAAGGAAATCAAGTGGGATGACCTCATACCCCCCGGATGGGACCCGTCGCGGTTGTTCAAGGACATGGATCTGAGCAAGCTCACCGACGCCGATCCCCGCGCCACGGAGGTGTTGCAACGCGTACGGGAGGAATGGGACAAAGCGCCGATTCGTGCCGACATGAATGGCGCGCGCATTCGCATTCCTGGTTTCATTGTGCCGCTGGAGCGCAATGGCGACCATATCACCGAGTTCCTGTTAGTACCTTACTTCGGCGCCTGTATTCACACGCCGCCGCCACCGGCTAACCAAATTATTCATGTTGTCGCCGCGAAACCATTGAAGGGTGTGGGGTCCATGGAGCCTGTATGGGTGAATGGCGCGATTGAAACAACTCGATCCGACACTAGCATGGGAAATGCTGGGTATCGTATGAACGCTGATGTTGTCAGCGCCTATAAGTAGGTATCACATGCGCGTAAATCTTAGTTGGATCGTCCTGTTCATCGCGTGCGTGTTATTCGCTGGATGCGAACCGACAGGCGATGGCGCCAGCAAGACAACGACGGGTAAGGAAACGAAGTGGGACGAACTCATTCCGACAGGGTGGGACTCCGGGCAAGCTTTCAAGGGATTGGATTTCGGATCATTGAAGGACGCCGATCCGCGCGCGACTGAGGCGTTGAAGCGTATGCGAGAGGCTTTGGATAACGCGCCGATTCAACCTGCGCTGAATGGCGTCAGTGTTCGCATTCCAGGTTTTGTGGTGCCGCTGGAGCGTAATGGAGATCAGCTGACTGAGTTTCTTCTAGTGCCTTACTTCGGCGCCTGCATTCATACGCCGCCGCCGCCAGCCAATCAGATCATCCATGTGTTCCCGCTTACGCCGCTGAAAGATAAAGGGGGCGCGGAGCCGGTGTGGGTGAGTGGCGTGTTGGAGACGGTTCATTCCGATACCGAAATGGGGAAAGCCGGCTATCGGATTAAGGGTGCGGTTGTCGCTGCATATTAAGAGCCCGTTCAATATTTTGTTGCGCGGGGCGACATTGAGGCAAAGGTATCTATATAAGTTCGTACAGTCACAAATACTCCCTCTCCCTTGAGGGGTGAGGGCTGGGGAGAGGGTGAAAGCGGTGGTAATTTGAACCATCACCCTCTCCCCAACCCCTCTCCCCTCAAGGGAGAGGGGCTCCATACGGCCTTGTGTAGATACCTATGGCCTTCGGTGCTGGGCTGATTCGATCACTAAATTTATGCACCCACTCAAACAACTCGTAACTTACGCAACTGCCTATCGTCGCGACTTCCAACTCGCGACGTTGTTTTCCATCCTCAACAAGTTCTTCGATATTTTGCCCGAGGTCTTGATCGGCGTGGCGGTGGATATCGTGGTGAATGGCGAAAAGAGTTTTCTCGCCAGAGAGGTGCTTAGCGGTTTTGGCGTCACCGATACGTGGACTCAACTATTATTGGTGGGCGCTCTCAATGTTGTGATCTGGGTCGGCGAGTCGTGGTTCGAATATTTGTATTCGCTGCGTTGGCGCAATCTCGCGCAGAACCTCCAACATGATCTACGGCTGGACGCTTATGGTCATGTGCAGAAGTTGGAGATGGCGTATTTCGAGAATCAGCGAACCGGCAATCTGATGTCCATCCTTAACGAGGACATCAACCAGATGGAGCGGTTTCTCAACGGCGGCTCGAATCAGATCATTCAGATTTTTTGTTCGTCCATCATGGTTAGCGCAGTGTTCTTTGTTTTGCAGCCTTCGCTGGCGATGATTTCTCTATTGCCCGTGCCAGCTATTTTGTTTGGCGCGTTCTGGTTTCAACGCCGCCTTGCGCCGCGTTACGCGGAAGTGCGTGAAGCGGCGGGCGACGTTAGCGCTCGGCTCAATAACAACTTATTGGGGCTGGCGACGATCAAGGCGTTTGCAACGGAACGTTTCGAGGCGGAGCACATTCGCCAAGCCAGTGATGGTTACCGAATGGCCAACACCCGGGCCATTCGCGTCAGTTCGGCCATCACGCCGGTTATCCGCATGGCGATCCTGGCGGGGTTTACCGCCACGCTGGTTTACGGCGGCTGGCTGACGTTGCAGGGCGACTTGGCGGTGGGCGCTTATTCAATGCTGGTGTTTCTCACGCAACGTTTATTGTGGCCGTTAACGGGACTCGCCGAAGTGACCGATATGTATCAACGCTCGATGGCCGCCATCGATCGGGCGATGAAATTGCTCAACACCGAGATCCGAATTCCCTACGAAGGTCGTCACTTTCCGGTGAATGCAGTACGCGGCGAGTTGCGCTTCGAACAGGTTGGTTTCAGTTACGGAGATATCCCGACTCTGAAAAATATCGATCTGCGCATTCCTGTCGGTAAGACAGTGGCTTTTGTCGGCTCGACTGGGTCGGGGAAGAGCACGCTGGTAAAGCTGTTGTTACGTTTCTACACAGCGCAAAAAGGGCGCATTCTGCTGGATGGTCAGCCCATCGACGAATTGAATCTGCAAGATTTGCGTCGCGCGATTGGCTATGTCGCGCAAGATACGTTTCTGACCGATGGAACGATTGCCGAGAACATCGCGTACGGTATGTCGAATGTTAGCGATAGCGATGTCCTCGCCGCCGCGCGCCAGTCTGAATCCTTGGAGTTCATCGAAAAATTGCCTCTTGGTTTCGCTACCCGCGTTGGCGAACGTGGCCAGAAATTGTCCGGTGGCCAGCGCCAACGATTGGCGCTGGCCCGCGCAATTCTGAAGAATCCGCCGATTCTTATTCTTGATGAGGCCACCAGCGCCGTGGACAATGAAACCGAGGCGGCGATTCAACGCAGTCTCGACGTGATCAGCCGAGATCGCACCACCATCGTCATTGCCCATCGCCTGTCTACCATCCGTCACGCCGACCAGATTCATTTATTGGACGATGGCTGCGTTGTCGAAAGCGGCTCGCATGAGGAATTGCTGGCGCTTGATGGCGTCTACGCTTCGTTATGGCGATTGCAAACGGGGGAGAAGGCTTTCGCGATTATCCCCTCCTGATATTCAAGCGATGTATACGGCGTTTGGTTTATTGCGAATTCGCAAGTTTTGATTGAGGCGCAAGAATGGGGGTATGAACTATCGGCTATAGAAATCAATCGTCTATCCAACATTTGTTGCGATAGAAACGATGGCGTCGAATTTGCTTTTCCCTCATTGCTAAAGCCAAGTCATCACCAAGGGAGCAAGTCATGAGGCCAGAAGTACTGATCCTGTTAACCGTTCACGTAAAAAGACCAGACGACACATTGGGTATTGGGCTCAGGCAGCAACACTATGTGGAGGGCGCGGTAACGGACGTCAATAAGCTTGCCAGACGATATGGCCATAACCCGGAAGCGTCCGCTTCTATCGGCTCCATCTGGTCAACCATCAAAAGCAGTCTCGGGTTCTCTACAGGCGATAAGCCACACAAGGTGTACATAAAGCATTCGTGGTTTGGCGTTGATGGACAGCGCGGTGAATCCTATACGGAAGTGCCCGAGGAAAACATCCGAACCAATTGGAAGACTGGTCTCCCTGAAATCACCAAACTTCCCGTGACAGAGCGTGACAAGAACGATATCGCAAAGATGATCGGTGGTTCAAATGATGCCGGGGCATATGTTTTCGCTCACTTTGTTGAGTCGACCGAGCTGATTTCGAATGCGATTCCCATGAATGTCATGGGCGAATATTTAGGCGAACTCGGGCTGCACGCGTTGAGAAAGCTGAATGTGGTCTCCTGTAACCTCGCGCGTGGTAAACGTGGGGAGAGGCGCCTGATCGCGATTGGTAACGCGATGCGAGAGTTTTGTCCGGACGGAGGCCACGGGCCCGCCCTTGCCAGTTATCCCTATCCTCTAGAAATCGAAGAGTTTGAACGACTGGTGGCGGAAGGAGTAACCGAGAAACTGATCAAGAAATTCTTCGACAAGGATCGTAACGACAACTTGGTCCCGAAGGAAGAAATGGACCCGGACGGTTACAAGATCGTCGCTATCGATGACGGGCTCGGCGTTGGCTACCGTTTGGGCACGATACAAGAATGGACGGACAAACCTCCCTTGGTTGAGGAGCCAGAGACGCTGTTGGAGCGGCGCCGGCAGGCGGTGAGGGTGGAATTGGAAAACCAAAAAAAATTCTTGAGTACGCAAATAGCGAATATAACCGCTGTGCAGGGGACTTCGGGGCAACTACAGGAAGATGTTGCTCGTGAATTAGATGGGCTGAATGTTGCCTTCGAGACTGTGACGTCGCACCTGGGCGGGACGGAAACCGAGGGAGCGAGTGACGAACTGCTGACGGAAATCGAAAACTTCATTGAGGAGCGCAAAGAAAAGAATCCGTTACAGCGGCGGCGGAGCATCGATATACAAACGGGGCAATGGTTGGTAGACAGGCAAGGCGAGTTTGCCAATCAACAGGACCGACTATCGCGATTGTCTTTTTCATCAGATGCAGAGAGCGATGCGCTGGAAGAACTGATAGAGCGTGTAGCCGAGCTGCAGCACGAGTTGCGGAAAATTATGGATGTCGTCGCCGAGCTTGAGCCGGGTGAAAAGCGTCAGACCTTGGCGCGATCGCGGGAGTCGCGAAAATTTCTGAATGGGTTGGAGGATACGATCAAGGCCAACGAAAAGCAGATAAGCGCGTTGGAAGATCGGGCGCGGGCTATCGCTGAAGCCCACGAACGGGCAGAGCGGGAGCGTGCTCAGCGTCAAGAAAAAGCTGCTCCATATCTTGAGACGGAGTTGGAGCACATAGGTGCGTTGTTGGCGCGGTTGGGCGCAATCACCGACTCGAAAGCGGAGGAAAACCCGGACTTGACTGGTCTTTATGAACGCCTCGAAGAGGAGCGGAAGAATGTTAATCGATACGCCAGCCAAGTAGAGGACAACACGCTGAGCATCGATGATCTGCGGGTTATCGAGGAATATTTTGCGGAGCCGCAGAATCTTGTTCACATGCGATGTCTTCCAGGCGTAGTGAAATTTGAGGTCGCTGCGTTAAACAGGTTGCTTACGCAGCAAGAGGCGGCCGTTCAAGCTTTGCCGCCTGACCTGCTCGAAATACCGTTACAGGATGACATCAATAGCCAACGGGCGCGGTTGGCTGAATACCAGAATACATTCGAGACGATGGGCGTTGAAAGGCAGGCGGCGGGGGATAACGTATCCCACCAGATGGAGGAGCATCCGACGCCGTGGTTGCAAGAAAGACCATTGATTGAATCGCGACAGCGATTGATTGACCGCTTGGCTCTTCTGGCTGACATTCAAGCCGCTCAAGCCGATATGGCTGATATGCAGCGAGACCTGAGTTATGCGAAATCGATAGTCGTTAATCATCCCGACTTAATGGGAACGACGGACGAATTGGAAACATCGCTTGTCCCGCTGGCGGAGCGGCTGACTTTATCGCAGGCGCGTATACAAGGTAAGGTGAGTTTTGAGGAAATGGATCTCGTGCGTGGCGAGGTCGGGATATTGCTGGAGGAGTGGCAAGATTTGCGATCTCGGGGGAACTCGTTAAAGGCCGAGGCGGGCAAAATCCGGCTGCAAGAAGATCTTACCGCTGAAATAGAGATAGTGATGCGGCAGCTAAAGCGGTTAGGGAAAATAGCGGCGCCGCAGGGGGAGGAGACTAAAGGACCAGTGGAAGGATTGCGAAGAGAGTTGGAGGGTGGGAGAGCGAAGTTGGAGCAATGGTTCGAGCAAGTAAACACGCCGAATTCATTGGAGCTCGCGCAAATCGAGGAGATTCACAATGACTTGACTGTTCACCGGGCGCAAAAGTATGAGGAGCAGTTGAATAGCTTGGCGCCCCCCGCTGTCCAAATCGCTGAAGCTAGCGAGGTGGCCGCCATCCAGAGCGCGGAGGCCGAAGGAAGCATCACTTCCCTTCCGACGCACGTCTCACAGGCGTCTTGGGGTAAAAGAGTGCTTCATGCCGCCGATAAGAAACTGTGGGGAGGGCATGGGGGAACAAGCCAACTGACGGTGGAAGGCGTGATGATGGACGATGAGGACAAGGCGCGGCTTCAAAACGAGTTTGGCCTAAATCTGAATAATTATCGCGAAAAGTTAACCAAGCATCCGTCGCGCATTGGCGGATTTACGTATTTGTTTGAGCGCCCGGACCACAGTTGGGTCGTGCAATTGGATGGAGGCGTAACCTCCAAAGTAATGGCGAAACGGCCCTACGTGACAGTGCTTACGCAAACGCAGTTGGCAGGTAGGATTGGAGCTGCGAACCGCCATTCCGAAGGGTTTCTGACAGGAGAGCAGGAAGGACAGAAGCGTAGCTGGGGGCTTGGCAGATCGAATACGAAGAAGGGTGGGGATGTTTAAAAGCATTTTGACTCAATGCATGAGGGCGCCAAGTTTTTTAGGCGAAAAGCGCTGAAGTAAAGCAGGGGGAGCAGGAAGCACGCTTCCCGCCTGTGGGGCGGTCTGCGCAATGAGGGAGAGGGAGCAAACGTTGTTGGCCTTTTGTCTTGCTGACGCAATCCCCCCAAGGAAGCCTCTCTCCGCTAAAGATCGTGTTCGGAATAACTTTGGATTGCAATCTCTGTTGGTAAGGCGACACCTTGCTTCTAAGGTTTTTAGCGCCCCCCTCTCAGGGTTTCCCTGATTGGCGTCAAATGTGAAGCGGTTAACATACCAATATCAACGCGACTAATTATGTGGACGAGTGTTGCCGATTTTGCTACTCTGACTCTCGACGTCGGGAAGAGCGATGAAATACAGTTGGTTAGCGCTTAAGTTGGGCGCTGCCTCTCGTTATAGATGCAACGCGAACGCCGATTGTCGATGAAGCTGCTAGGCGGCGACATAACTAGATAACCCCATTTGATTTGAAGCACATCGTTTCTGCAGCCGCGGAAAGGGTGGGCTTTACCGGTTAATGTTTTGTCGGCCCATTTTTCAAAAATTCTAGAGGGACTGCACATAAAGTTCCCTACATGGAGAAACGCATATGTCATCCGTAAATGACCAAATCAATGCGATTTACCAGGCTAATTTGGCAGTGGCGCGGCAGTTTGCCGCCATTTCCCTTGATGGCGCGGAAAACCTGTTCAACGTTACTTTCAATGCGACGCGCAAGCTTATCGAAAATGAAAAAGGGCAACCCAATGGTGTTTGGGCCAATGGCGCCTTGCCTACCGTATTGAGCACCTACTCCAGCACTTATCAAGATAATCTGAGAAAAGTTGTTGAAACGACGCAGACTTATCTTGATGAAGCCTCCAAGGCGCAGGCGGAGTTGGCTCGTTTGATTCAGGATCAAGTAGCCGCCGCCAGCAGCAACTTTTTGGATGGCATGCAAGAGATTGCCGCGAATGTCGGCGCGGCCCAAAAAGAAACCCATGAGGCGCTGGAGCGCCAGCAGTCGAAGAAGGTAGCCGCTTCCTAAGGTCTAGTCCCCCACTATAGGCGCCCGCCCACCGTCAAGCGGTGGAACGGCGCCGTTTTTTTGGGGCGTGTCTTGGATACATTCACCGCCGGACAGCATGATCTTGTATCAGTCTAGTGAACGCGCGCTCCACCCATTCGGGGTGACTTCAAGATAGCCGCTTCGATCTTCGTACCAATCCGTTAAAACCCATCGTTGACACGCATGGCCATCGACCCAATGAATGTGCGTCGCTGGTCGATGGGTATGGCCATGAATCAGCCGGGGATAACCAAATCGTTGTAGCGTCGCTTCAACGGTAGGCGCTGCGACATCGGTGATTTCCATGGGCTTCGCCTTGGTGGCTTCTTCGCTCTTATCGCGCAACTCCTGAACGATTGTTTGTCTTTCCTGCAGCGTCTTGGCGAGAAAGTGGGCTTGCCACGATTGATCACGCACCATGGCGCGGAAATTCATGTATTCGACATCGTCCGTGCATAGCGTGTCTCCGTGCATCAACAATGTTGGGTTTCCATAAAGATCGATGAGCGTCGGGTCGGCGAGCAGGATCCCATGGCAGGCGTCGCAAAACGCTTGACCGAGAAGGAAGTCACGATTGCCATGCATGAAGAACAGGGCGGTTCCATTCGCTGCAATACTGGCCAAGGCGTCGATAATCGTGTGATGAAAAGGAAGGTCCAAACTATCGTCGCCAACCCAATACTCGAAAAGATCTCCCAATATGTAAAGGGCGTCGGCCGACGGGGCGATGTCACGCGTAAAGCGGAGAAACGCGTCAGTCGTCCGAGGGTGGCTTTCCGCGAGGTGGAGGTCAGAGATAAAGAGAGTTTTTGGCATCAGGAATAAAAAAGGCTGCGTGATGAAGCGCAGCCTTTTATTAATTGCGGGTAAGAGCGATCAGCAAACTTCCACTTTTTCGATCAACACGTCTTCCACTGGCACATTCTCGTGGCCACCCTTGTAAGTGGTCGATACTTTCTTAATCTTGTCCACCACATCCTTGCCTTCGACTACTTTGCCAAACACGGCGTAGCCCCAACCTTGCGAAGACTCGGAGGTGAAGTTCAGGAAGGAGTTGTTCTTCACGTTAATGAAAAACTGCGCCGTGGCGGAATGAGGATCTCCCGTCCGAGCCATTGCGATGGTGTAGTTCTCGTTAGTAAGCCCATTCGAGGCTTCATTCTTGATAGGCGTCTTGGTGCTTTTTTGCTTCATGCCTTTTTCGAATCCGCCGCCTTGGATCATGAAGTTGTCGATGACGCGGTGAAAAATGGTTCCATCATAAAAGCCACTCTTGGCGTAGTCTAAAAAGTTGGCCACGGTTACCGGCGCTTTTTGAGCATCTAGTTCCAGCGTGATAACACCAAGCGTGGTGTGCAGCTTGATCATTCGTTTGTTCCTTTCAGTTGATTTACATATAGGGGTCTTGGCTTTGACCTTCGCAACGTTACTTGCATCGGCGACGGTCGTTGTCACAAGACAAATAGCGCCGAGGAAGGGCAACAGCAATCGTTTCAAGGACATCATGATCACGATCTCTTGGCTATCCAGGTGGGCGGAGATTCTACATCGCCTTCGAACACGATTTGCCAGCGATAGTTCTCTTTTATCCAGTATTGGCGTTTTTTCGTTTGATTCGAAACATTATTGTTTCTGTAATCTTGATCGAATGAAACAACGACCATGTTCTTGACGCCTGGGTAGGCGTAAATGCTGACGTTGGCGATATCCACAACGGCGCGGTCCTTCGATGAATTCGCAACCTGTTTTTGCGCCGTCCATCTGGCTAAATCCTTGCCTTCCCCTACAAAGCGCTGGTGGTAGTGAGAAATGTAACGTTTGGTGTCGCGGCTTTCCCAATCGCGCCGCCAAGTTTCGAGTGCGGTAAGCACTCTTTCTCGCTCGCCTTGCCATTTTTCCGGTTCTACCCACTCAGCCTTCGCACTGATAATCACGGGCGTTATGCCGATCCGAACGTACTTGGCGAGATCTTCCAGATCCTGATTGGCCAGCACGACGCAGCCGTTACTGGAGCGCGGAGCGCGGCTATAAGTGTCGCTCGGGGTGCCATGCAGCCAAATGCCATGCCCCTTTTTTCCTTCAATGCGGTCCCACTCGTTAGGGTATGAAATCGGGAAAGCGCCTGGACCGTAGAAGTCGCTGAGCTGCGCTCTGGGTAGATGCCCTACGACGTTATAGACGCCAATAGGCGTTTTTTGATCGCCCTCGCGAAATTTCTCCGCGCCGTTCTTGCCCGAGCTGACGTAGTAGTCGGTGACATATCGAGGCTGACCATTTTGATTCTTGTACACATAGAGCCGCGATCGACTCGTGTCCACGAGTAGCGCATATGGTTGATCAGCCGACATCTTGAGAATTTGTTGCGGCGCCAAATCCAGCGGCGGAGCGTTCAAATGATGGGCGAGCCGGGCCTTTGCCTCTTCCCGCATTTCATTCACTGACGTCCCGGCCTTGCTGGTATTTCCGAGAGTAGAGAGCGCTTGGGTGCGGGCAAGCAACAAATCGCCCTTGATCAAATAGGCAAGACGAAAATTGGGATTTTCCGCGATGACAGCGTCGATGGCTTTCAATGCGTCATCGGGGCGGCTCTCGAGAATCTTGACCAGACTATCGATAAGCGCCGTTTCGGTGTTTTTGCCTTCCCTAATTATCGGTTTAGGGGCTACATCCTGGCTATTCCACTTAACCGGGACGAGACTTTGGGCGACCACTCCGAATGAAGACGGCGTTAGCGACAAAGCAATGCACGCGACTGCGGCAATGATATTTAACAGCTTCATATTTCCGGGCGCTTTTCACTCGCTCGCGCTAAAAACGTCCGTCGATTAACCACCGGTTTTTTCGCTCTTGATTAGCCACCTGCCATCCGACTTCACCAATTCAAGCGTCTTGCGACTGACATTTTTCAAAGTATTGGATTGGTAGTCTTGACGAAAGACGATAGTGGCTTCGTCGCCTGAGAGCGAAACTTTGGGCTGGGAGATGGATACCTTGATGCGTTTCGCGCTCTGAATGCGGTCTTTTCTTTGCTTTTCCCAGCTTTCTCGGCTCTCGCCGTTGGGCGTCTTGAAGTTTGGCGCGTAAAAACCAAGATATGCGGTCGCGTTCTTGTCCGACCAAGCTTTGGCCCAAGACTCAATGGTTGCGACAACTTCAGGTTGGTCTGCGACGGAGGCGGATTTTTCCGCTGCAGGGGTGGGTTCGGCTACTGGCGTCTCAATGACAGTAGCAACAGCGGGTTTCGCGGGCTCGCGCTTAGCGGGGGCTTCCTGCTTGGCGCTGGTGCGAACCATCCTGCCGCCGAACAGTTCCTTGATCATGGAAAGTTTTGTCTGCGCGGTCAGATTGCTCTTGTCCAACTGAAGCGCCTTGTCGTAGGCGCGCGAGGCTAATTGCGCATAAATGTCGCCCAGGTTTTCGTGCGCCGTGGCGTAGCTGGGATGGGTGCGGATCGCCAATTCAAGCGCAATCTTCGCGCGTTCGTACTGTCCTACGGATGCATAGAGAACGGCAAGGTTGTTGTACGGCTCGGGCAACTCCGGGTAGTCCTCGGTGAGGCCGGTGAATACTTTGATCGCTTCTTCGGCCTTTTTCTGATCAGTCAGAATGACGCCTTTGAGAAATCGGGCTTGCGCGTCCTTTGGTTTCGAGGCTAGGTACGAATTGATTTGCTGGAGCGCTTGCTCGGTCTTGCCTTGCTGATACAGCCGATTGGCTTCCTTGAGATCATCATCGGCAGCGTAAGTAAATGTGGCGACGGTCAACAGAGTGGCAACTAACAGAGAGCTAAAGGGCCGAGAGATCATCGTGTTATACTCACTTTGTTAAGTTAAGTTTAGCTGTGGATTCTAGCAAGAAGCGATACCGAATATCCACAATTCCGATGCTGTATTTGCACATGTAGTAGCGCCTTATTCGTCGAGCTCCCGCCTCAACCCAAGGAACTGTTGCAAACGCGCCACGCGAGCCGGATTTGAATCTCCCGGCGGTGTACTTGCAGGCCGTTGCTCCTTGCATCAAGCTCGACGCGCTCGCTACATTTTGTAATCAACCAATAAAATGTGCGACACGTTTTATTAACCGCCCTAAATATTTCATGCTGAAAATTTATAACACGCTTACTCGCCGCAAGGAAGAGTTCATTCCCATGACGCCAGGCGAGATTCGCCTTTATGTTTGCGGGCTTACAGTGTACGACTATTTCCACATGGGCAACGCTCGCACGCTCACGGTTTTCGACATGGTGTGTCGTTGGCTGAGGTCCTCCGCGCACGCCTACAAGGTGACCTATGCGCGCAACGTCACCGATGTGGATGACAAGATCATACAGCGGGCAAATCAGAACGGCGAGTCAATCGACGCTCTGACAGGCCGAATGATTGCTGCAATGCGGGAAGACACCCGGCGTTTGGGGTTGCTGGACCCGACCCATGAGCCCCTGGCGACCGGGCATGTGGACGGCATGGTGACTATGATCGGCGCATTGATTGAAAAAGGTCTTGCGTATCCGGCGTCGAATGGCGATGTGTATTACGCCGTCCACAAGTTTCCGGGCTATGGGAAGCTTTCGGGAAAGTCGCTGGATGATTTGCGGGCTGGCGAGCGTGTGGAGGTGGATGCGGCGAAACGGGATCCGCTCGATTTCGTACTTTGGAAAGCCGCCAAAGCGGACGAGCCGTCATGGCCATCGCCGTGGGGTGCAGGACGGCCGGGTTGGCATATCGAATGCTCCGTCTTGAGCGAGGTGGCGCTTGGCTCGCACTTTGATATTCATGGCGGCGGGGAAGACCTTCAGTTCCCTCATCACGAGAACGAAATCGCGCAATCCGAAGGGGCGCACGATCACCCGTTCGTGAACTATTGGATGCATGCGGCGTTTCTCAACACAGACAACGAGAAAATGTCCAAGTCGCTCGGCAATTTCTTTACGACTCGGGATGTGCTTAATCAGCATCGCGGCCATGAGGAGGCGGTGCGGTTTTTCCTTTTGCGGGGGCATTACCGCAGCCAATTGAGTTATTCGGATGAGGCGTTAAAGGCGGCGCGGAAGGAGTTGGATAGTTTTTATCTCGTTTTGCGGGATAACCCGGCGACGGATGGCGATATCGATTGGGAAGATCCCCATGCGGCGCGGTTCAAGGCGGCCATGGACGACGATTTCAATACGTGGGAGGCGTTTACCGTATTGATTGAATTGCGACAGCAGTTAAATAAAACCAAGTCGTTGCAAGCCGCTGGTTTGCTAAAAGCGCTGGCGGGAACATTGGGTTTTTTACAGGCATCGCCGGATGCGTATCTGAAGGGTGGGGCCGCTTCAATAAATGTAGAGCTACCAATGTTGCAGGTCTCTGCAAGCGGAGGTAATTACGATGACCAAAAGATCAACGAGTTGATTGACGCGAGGTTGGCGGCCCGCAAAGAGAAAAACTTCGCGGAAGCTGACCGCATCAGAAAAGAACTGGACGGTGCGGGAATCTTGTTGGAGGACAAACCGGGAGGCGTGACCGAATGGCGGCGGAAATAAGGATTGCTGTCGACTAATTGAGCGAAATTGTAGGAGCGAGCTTGCTCGCGATTGCCTCCGAGGCCCGGCTAGCAATCGCGAGCAAGCTCGCTCCTACAGCTTTTAACAACGCACAAAGTTACTGCGCAAAAAACTCTTTTTCCTTATCCATCCACGACTTTGCTCGCGGATTATGGCGATCCCGATCTGTCTGATTGATTTCCTCAAACTCGCGCAGCAACTCTCTTTGCCGTTCGGTAAG
The DNA here is from genome assembly GCA_035539675.1 of Burkholderiales bacterium. Taxonomy (GTDB): domain Bacteria; phylum Pseudomonadota; class Gammaproteobacteria; order Burkholderiales; family DATLHW01; genus DATLHW01. The sequence goes on from DATLHW010000005.1 coordinate 17,783, forward strand.
ATTTACCGGCGTCTCTACGACGACATGGCATAGCAGGTCTCCATGGGTGTTGCTTCGCACGCCCTTGATGCCTTTGCCGCGCAGCCTGAATACTTGACCTGATTGGGTTTCTGCTGGAATTTTAAGCTTGGCTTGTCCGTCCAGCGTGGGAATATCGATTTCTCCGCCCAGGGCCGCAGTGGTGAAGCTGACTGGCATTTCGCAATGGAGGTCGTTCTGGTCCCGCTGAAAAACTTGGTGAGGACGAATCTGAATGACGACATAAAGGTCTCCAGAGGGCCCACCGTTGGCGCCTGCTTCCCCTTCACCGGATAGACGAATGCGATCGCCTTCATCCACGCCAGCCGGGATTTTCACCGACAGCGTCTTTTGCCGCTTGATGCGCCCAGCCCCGCTACAGGTTTTGCAGGGATCCGTGACAACCTTTCCTGCGCCATGGCAGCGCGGACAGGTTTGTTGAATGGAGAAGAATCCCTGCTGCAAGCGCACTTGTCCTTGACCGTGACAGGTGGAGCAGGTGGTTGGCGAGGTTCCGGCTTTGGCGCCGGAGCCATGACAGGTTTCGCATTCTTCCATGGTCGGAATGCGGATCTTGGTTTCCACGCCTCGCGCCGCTTCTTCCAGACCGATTTCCAGGTTGTAACGCAGGTCGGCGCCGCGATATACGCTTGATCGGCCGCGTGGTCCCCCTGCGCCACCAAAGATGTCGCTGAAAATGTCGCCGAACGCGTCGGCGAATCCGCCAAAACCCTGTCCGCCAGCGCCCATCCCAGCTTGCTGATCTACGCCAGCGTGGCCATAGCGATCATAAGCCGATCGCTTTTGGCCATCCGACAGCACTTCGTATGCTTCCTTGGCTTCTTTGAAATGCTCTTCGGATTTAGGGTTATCCGGATTGCGGTCCGGATGGTGTTTCATCGCTAGTTTTCGGTACGCTTTCTTGAGGTCCTCATCGGACGCATCGCGGTTTACCCCGAGGACCTCGTAATAATCTTTTTTCGCCATCGTCGTCATCTTTATCTACCAAATACGCGTATGCACGAAGGCGCGGAGGACGCAGAGCCTTGCTTTGCGTCCTCCGCGCCTTATCGGTTCAGGACAGTTGCCTGAAAAACTCGGTCATCATCCTTGATACAGACTTTGAACCGTTTTTAACGCCATCTTATTTCTTCGCTTCCTTGACCTCTTCGAACTCGGCGTCGACCACGTTCTCGTCGCTCTTACCGCCTTTGTCGCCGCTCGCCTCGCTAGGACCTTGTCCTGGAGGCTGTTGCTCGCCAGCATACATTTTTTCAGCAAGTTTATGCGAGGCTTCGGACAGGGCCTGAGTTTTGGCTTCGATTCCGTCCTTGTCGTCGGTCTTGACCGACTCTTCGGCGTCTTTAAGCGCGCTTTCGATCTTGGATTTTTCGTCGCCCGACAGTTTGTCGCCATGATCCTTCAGCATCTTCTTCACTGAGTGGATCAGGTTGTCGAGCTGGTTTCGGGAGTTGACCAGTTCGAGCGCCTTCTTGTCGTCCGCGGCGTGGGCTTCGGCGTCCTTAACCATGCGCTGAATCTCTTCTTCCGCCAGTCCAGAGTTGGCCTTGATGGTGATCTTGCTTTCCTTGCCGGTGCCTTTGTCGCGAGCCGAGACGTGCAGAATACCGTTCGCGTCGATGTCGAAGGTGACTTCGATCTGCGGCATGCCGCGTGGGGCTGGAGGAATCTCCGCCAAGTTGAATTGACCGAGGCTCTTGTTGCCCATCGTTACATCGCGCTCACCTTGCAACACGTGAATCGTCACTGTGGTCTGGTTGTCGTCGGCGGTGGAGAATACTTGCTGCGCTTTGGTCGGGATCGTGGTGTTCTTCGGGATGAGCTTGGTCATTACGCCGCCGAGGGTCTCGATACCGAGCGACAACGGGGTTACGTCAAGCAGCAGCACGTCTTTTACGTCGCCTTTCAGCACGCCGCCTTGGATGCCGGCGCCAATCGCAACGGCTTCGTCCGGGTTGACGTCTTTGCGCGGCTCGCGGCCGAAAATTTCCTTAACGGCTTCTTGAACCTTGGGCATGCGGGACTGACCGCCGACCAGAATCACGTCGGAGATTTCCGAGATTTTCACGCCTGCGTCCTTGATGGCGATTTCGCAAGGCTTGATGGTCCGTTGAATCAGATCTTCC
>DATLHW010000006.1:0-6475 GCA_035539675.1 Burkholderiales bacterium
GGCCGTATCGAAGAGCCAGGTTCGGCGGATTTCGACCACATCGTACTCGCGGGCCAGCGCAGGCGGAAAAGGTACGTAGGGCTTCTGGGCCTCCACGATCCGTCGTATCGCGTCATCGACCTCCGCTACGCCGCTGGAGACGACGAAAGTCACCGACTCCACGGAACCATCGCTTCGAATGGCGACCGTCACCAGCGGCTCCCTGTGAGGCCACTTAGTCACCTCGCGGACCGTTTCGACCCCGGTGTTGAATTGGATCTTCCGGGCCCACGCCTCCGCGTACTGAATGAGTTCGACATTGGGGTGAGCGCGTCCCCACAACCTAATTCGACGCGCGGTGCTCAACGACCGGGGTAGCAGGTTGGTCTGACGATTGTCAGTCGAGGCGGCCTCGCGCCGGGCGGCTTCTTCATCGAGTTGACGTCCGATGGCCCGAAGCCTCTCTTCCCGCCTCGCCTCCCATTGTTCGGCGTCGACACGCGCGGCTTCGATACGGGCCGCCTCCTGACGAGCCGCTTCTTGCCGCTGCGCCTCCAACTCTGCGGCTGCCTGTCGCGCGGCTTCCTGGCGTTCGACCTCGCGCGCGACTTCGATGCGGGCCGCCTCTTGACGAGCGGCTTCTTGCCGTCGCGCCTCCAACTCTGCGGCCGCCTGTCGCGCGGCTTCTTGGCGTTCGGCCTCGCGCCGCGCGGCTTCGATGCGGGCCGCCTCTTGACGAGCCGCTTCGTGCCGCTGCGCCTCCAACTCCACAGCTGCCTGTCGCGCGGCTTCTTGGCGTTCGGCCTCGCGCCGCGCCGCTTCGATGCGGCCCGCCTCTTGACGAGCCACTTCTTGCTGTTGCGCCTCCAACTCTGCGGCTGCCTGTCCCTCGGCTTCCTGGCGTTCGGCCTCGCGCGCGACTTGGATGCGCGCTGCCTCCTGACGAGCAGCTTCTTGCCGCGCCGCCTCGTGGGCCGCAGCCGCTTGCTCAACGGCTGGCTCCGGCGCCTCGATGACGATTCGCTCCTGCACTGCATCACCGGGATCGCGAGACGCGGGCGCCACGGGCTCCGCGCTGGGTACGCTTGGCGCTGCAGCGACGCCAGACGTTGACGCCGATGGAACAGGGGGCGCCACCAACTCTGCCTCGTTGGAGGGCTCTACGTCGATGACGGGCGCTTCAGCGATCGGAGTGGGCGCCGTGTCGGCGGGCCTTTCGGCACGCGGGGGCGCTTTCGAAGTGTGCGCATCGGGCGCGGCGTTTTGCTTTGGCTTGGCTTTTGCCGTGGGCCTGGCAGAGGAAACGATTGCTCGTCTGTGCGGCGCCGGTGACGTGGAAGGAGCCGCAACCGGTCGACCGGCAGCAGGTTGCTCGACCGGCGCTTGCTGCAAGGGTTCTGCGACCGACGGAATCGCCGGTTCCGCGGGTGTGACCTTTGGCGAAACGAGCACGACGTTCAAACGGAGCGCCTCGATCCGTCGATCTCCCCAAGGGAAGCCGAAGCCCGGAAGCCCAAGCCCCTCGCCACCGAAAGTCAGGCTCAACAGCAGCGCATGAATCAGCAGCGAGAGCAGCAGCGCAAACGCTAGTCGCCTGCGTTCAATCAAGCATGCTCCGTCATCGTTGCGCAGTGAGCCACTGTAAGAAGGCAACGGCCATAAAAACGACGCCAATGGCTTTTGCGAGAAGCTTGATCATGGTTTCCCCTTAAAGTCATAACGGTTGAGCTCCGGCGCCGCCGAGCGGCAAGACTGCGAGGGAACCTGCAAGCGCAGCTTGCAGGCGGTCGCCTGGAGCGAGATGTTAGCCACATCGATAACCAGACAAGCTGAAGGCGAGAACTTAGCAAGAAGTAGCACTTCCTTTGCGGTAGATTGAAGCATAAAAATGTGTAACCCATGTCCCCGGACTTTTTTGTTACCTATCTTCCCGGATGCTCACTTCTTTTTATTCATTAATGTTGATAGAGCCTTAGTCAATTCCGCCTCATCCTTTAAGGCTTGCGACAATCTATCAGACAACTCACCAAGCACAACTCTAACGCTTCCCTCCAATTCTAGACATTGTTCATCGGATAGTGCATGTACACCCTCGCTTAATGCGGAATGTAAGAGCAAAACTGGGCTGTGGCCATTTATTAGCAAGCTCTCAGGCATTGCATCTTCTGCCATATCTAAAGCCTTGCTAAACTGGGTTTCCGTTACCGCGGATTTGAGATTGTCTATCCTCTCCTCTGTTGCACCTATTTTTTCAGAAACCTTAATAATTTCGCCGAGAATACGATTCTTCTGATTCTCAACAACTCTTCGATAATAGATGAACGCGCCAACACCCAGCCCTTGATTCTCACACCTTCTGCCTTTTAAAAATTCGTCTCGGTCTGGACCAATGAGCTTAATTAATTTCGGAGAGACTGGGGGTCCATATGTGGGAAGCTCACCCAATTTGTAGCACACTCCTTGTGGTTTGGTATCAACATCTACCTTTGCTGCAAGCGAAAACGTTTTTTCAACACGCTGGCAATTAGAGCAGCGATAAGTAACATAGAAAAACTCGTAATCTTTGCTTTCTAACTCTTTCTCTTTTCCTGATACGCAGCGGAAAAACCGCACACTGTTACAGTTTTCATGATCGCAGAACGCGTAGATACTGTTATCCATGTCAACCGCCATGCAAGGTTGGGCATGGTGGTAAGAGTTATCTGGAGAAGTATCCACACGCAGAGTCTTGAGGCCCACTGCACCGTAATGAGTTGAAGTCGAGGATCACGGCATATCCTTGTGTCCCCTTAGGAGAGGGGACACCCTTTGGAACGAAGAACGTATATATCCCGAACAAGCCAGCTGGTAGATTGAACGGTTGTTGCACAACGTATGCGTTAAATAGGATGGGCTGCCAATCCTTTGCGACCGGGCGTGCTTCTCGGCTTGCCGTCACAGCGGTAATCCAATCTCGGGCATCCTTTGGAGTTGCGGGCCGAAGCAAACCCTTCTTCACCGCCGTTGCCAGTTCTTCCTCCGGAGTCGCGGGAGGGTGAAACCTGTTAAAGGACACGACCGTGGTTTCACTTGACTGAAGCAATCGTGCTTCGGGGTTTAGCGACTCACCAACCAATAGCCGGTCGCCTCCCAAGAAAACAGCGTCAGGTGTGCGACCATAGATTGAGGATGACATATCGTCGATTAGTTGATAGTCATATGGCTGCAATTTTGAATACGACTGAATGGTGCGAGTGCGAGACACCTTCCGGCAAGCGTAGCCACTTCCAAAGTGTCCAGAGAAAGTTGGAACAGATTTTGAGAGTCCTGCAAAAGCTGCCATTCCACCACCAAACGATGCCGCCGCCACGATTTCCGTATTGGGACTCCACCGAATGTTCCAGACGACCGTTTCGTAGCCGGTAAACAATAGCGCAACCTTCTTACCCGGGGCATTCACTACAACGTCGATCTGGTACGAATGCCGATGTCGATCAAGTCGAAATGGGAGCAATCGAGAACTGGCGACTGATTTGCCAGGAGCGACTGCATAGACCGAAACATCCGTGCCCAACGCTAGGTTTGGGAATTTGCACGGGTAACGCAATTCCAAGAACTCCGAAAGCGACGCTGAACTTCGCTCGAAGGCTTTGGTCGCATTGGCGGGGGTGGGTGTGCGTCTGGAGCGTAATTGCACAAACTCTGCAAATTCATCCTGACTCACGGGTGGCAAAAGCATGTACTGTCCAAGCCACGGATTGTAAAAATGACAAGGCTCTCTGCCTTCACTCATTGCGGGGAAGAGGCACACCCGAATAGCAACGGGGGATTGTCCGTATCCTCGCCAACCAAAACCTTCCCACAACTCTATCGATCCTACGGAAATGCCGTTCTCTCCATTTGGCCCAAGGATTAAGTCCTGAACAAAGAAGCTGTCATCGTTTGCGACGGTTATCGCAATTGGCGAACTTTCGCAATCACCGGAGTGGCATGACGCTATCTGGCTCTTTGTTGAGATGCGGTACTTGGATTTTCCAACATTGCAAGTTGTACTCAGACGGTGTGCATCAAAGAAGCCAAACTTCTCCCATTCCGAGTTCGGGTGTTCTTGAGATTGACGGTTTGAATCCCTATCATCAGGGCTGGGAATGCTTGCATACTCAATCTTCAGGTACCCTAAGGGCTCGATGCAAGTGAGGCGAATGAACTCGTCCTCCCCCTGCTCCTGAGCATAGGCGGGGGAGCCAACCAGTAGGGCGACTATTGGGACGACGTAAAGCATCGCCATATAACGGCAGTTCATTGAAAGACCCAATGTTGAAATTGAGAGGAGCGCGCCCCGATGCTTGCTTGAAAAAGTAACATTATTCGCGCGTCCTTTTCGAATGTGATGTTGGGCGGCATTATGCAACCCACTCGTCCGTATCGCGGTGCTGGCCGAGGCCGACTGCCTCAAATTCGTCGTGAGCTTCACCTTTCGCGATGCCAAGGTAACGCAGAGCATTGTTGATGGCGCTCTCGGATACGATAGCCTGCCCAATTGCCTTGCCTTCTGAAAAGAGGGCATGCGCCTGTGCGCCTACACCACCAAAAAATTCAGCCTCGATGTAAGCCAGCGTGCATTGTTTACTCAATTGTTCGCACAGTCTCAGAAGCTGTGGCGGTAGCTCTTTTTCGCCTTCGTCGGTTAACGGACAAAACGGTATCTCATGAACTTTGAGTGCGTCTGTGCTGAGAGGAAGCATGTCTATCCCGCCACGAAGACGGATGACCTGAAGCTTCTGCGGCAGCGGCTCCGAAAAGGTCTCGGATTTTGCGATGACGGCTTGTAGTGTGTAGGCCATGCCTATGACGCCCAACGCCCAGTTAGGCCGCAGCGGTCTGCGACCGTATTTTTGGTTAAGGATATTTCGATGGTAGCCGTGACGTGACAGCAACGTAAGCATTTCAGCTGCCCTCATGACTGCGGGTCGAACCCAAAAACACGCAGTTCCTGGTTGCAGCGGCAGGCCTTCGCAATTCGCGCGGCCCACGAGATTGCTTCTGCTCGAGAGGGCAGATCGAGCACAGTGAACCCACCGTTGAGCGGGGGCGCCCACGGATAACCACCCTCGGCGACCACCCCGTCGGCTGATACTAGCGCGGGCGGGATGCCTTCGTCGATTCCCCCAGCGAAGACATAAACACCAGCAGCCTTCGCCTCGTCGATCACAGCATGCGCATCACGACCTACTGCCTCTAATTCGCCGTCGGGCACTACCATTGCAGCACTGGGAAATGAGATCAGGTACTTGGCCATGGTGCTCTTTCTCTTGGGAATTGAAGAAAGTTGAGAAGCGTATGTGTGTGCCCTAACGAGGTTGTAGGAAAAGTCCCCTGCAACCAAAACCATTGCATTTTAGGGGGATGCCTTGACCACTCCCTAACCCGCGATCGTTCAATGCAGCGCGTTCTGAGCGGTCGTTTTTTTCGGAAATATTCATCTTTAAGTTTGGGGAGACTTTTTCTACAGCCTCAACATTCGAGGTAAGGCGATGGCCGCCGCCCCGATGATTGAAAAGACAAATGCCGGATCAATGTAGCAAGCGTAGGTTGGGGTGAGGCGCGAACCCCAACATCGGTGCCAGAACGTTTCACTGAAATTGATTCATTGTATGGCGGCATATCATATTTCATCGCAGTTTGGTCATCGCGCCTTCATTACGTTGGGGTTCATTGCATTCACCCCAACCTACGCGTGCTCGTCCAACAAACGGTTCAGATCGTGGATCGCTTCGCTCTCACGATCTAACCTTAATCGTTAGGCATTAGTTTTAATGGATTACTTTGCACTGTCTGGTTTTATGTAATATCCGGCGAGCTTCCATTCATTTCCCTCAAGCGAAAGAATTATCTTTTCCTCTGCTGCTTGGCTTGAGAAACGAGACTGAAATATCGCGCCATAAAAAACACCTTTTTCACTACTTACCAATTGTCCTGATACTCCGGCGCCTTTCTCAACTCTTCCTTGGTAAGTTCCATAGATTTGTCGCATTCCAGATAAGGTTCGCTTCCAAGTGCCCTCATTTAATCCTTCCTGAGCTTTGGGAGATGTTCTCTTCCATAAACTTCCGTATTCTCCATTATCCATAGACTTCAAATAATTGTAGGCGGCATACCTAGCCTCCGCCTCCTGGTAGAAAGTAAGCTGCGGCTTGTTCGCATCTGAGTTGGCTTTCCCAATCACGGGCAGCAAGACAACCGCTACTACGATTAGGAACCGAACCTTCAAAAAGGAGATATTTCTCATCATTGTCATTTTCTAGTTTTCCAAATATTTGTCATGCAATTGGTTGCAGCCTAACTAAAAGTGGACACCCCAAAAGGCGCTTTATAAAACACCTCGCAGGTGTATAAAAAGACAAAGGGGCCAATAACTCCTTTGGCATCAATTTCATTGATCATTTAGAACACCCCAATTCTCATACAAAATGCACCACAAAATAACGAGGTATCATCCACCGACCACATCCACTCT
>DATLHW010000007.1:0-9268 GCA_035539675.1 Burkholderiales bacterium
GCCGGTTCCGAGGCGTTGGAGAACTTCGGCTATGGGTATATCCCCAGCCGCCATGTCGAGCGCTTCGGGACTTTCTCCTGCATTTGCGCCGGTTGTCGCGAGCCCGAACTCCTTTGCTGAGCGCGGCGAGACTAGAGCGGAGGCCATTTTTCCATTGCTGATCAGCGGAACGGCGTCTGGCTTGGCGAAGCCCTGGGATTCAAAGTTCGCGGTGATGCCCTCGACAGTGTTTTCAGTAATGCTCAATTGGGGACTAAACGAGGCCTCACCTTCGATAAGCCGCAACAAGGCGCTTTGCCGCGTCCGTTGCGACTTCACGCCGAATCCGCCCCAGGACATCAGCTGAAGAATTTCCGCCGTCGCCGAAGGGGCGAGATAGACGCGGTGCTTGCCTGGACTCAGCGAATGGATGGGACGCTCCAGAATGGTTAGCTGTTTTTGCGCATCACTAATTTTTTTCGCCAATTCGGCTCCGTCCCATTCGAATCCCGCGTATCCCGATTTCACTGCTTTGTCGCCGGATAGGTAAAGGCTGAAGTCGAAATTGAAGCTCTGTGTTGCATGCCATCGACGGCTGCCAAATGAACTGCCGAAGCCGCGACAGATTGGACCGCCAGCATAAATGCCGACCAGATCCAAACCTTTCGCCGCAGTGGTGATTTGCGCTAGCGCTTCGGTTGCGCTGGGTAGTTTGCCGGGAGTCTCGGCGCTGCTTTGCTCTGCATTGGTGGAGTAAAGCAGATAAGGGTCTTCGGGTAGATAGGGCGCTTCTTTACGCAGGCGGGCGATCAGTTCTTTAAGCACTACATTATCGGTGGTTTCGTCACCGCTTAACGGAACCTTGCCGGAGATATGGCGGGAGCCAACGATCAAGCGAACGTCGATGAACATTTGCTTCACGCTGCCAGCTTGACGAACCTCCGCATGGTTGAAGCGCACAAAGTCGGAGTGTTCGCCCTCGAACCACGCGAGGTAATGTTCGCCGGCGTGGAGTAGGGTGTCGAGGAGATTGCAGGCGGTTTGGAAAGTTGATTGCATCATGCGTCTCCACCAAAGACATCCACATTGGCGAATAAACAAGCCGGCGACGCATGTCCTACACGGATCACTTGATTTGGCTCCCCCTTTCCACAGAATGGCGTTCCCATTACTTCAAAAGTGGAGCTGTCGCCCACCATTTTCAACGAGCGCCAGAACGTGGCTGAGACGCCTCGGTAGTTTGGATTCTTCACCACGGTTGTGAGTTTGCCTTTCTCAATCAATTGTCCCCATTCGCAGCCGAACTGGAACTTGTTGCGCGAATCGTCGATGGACCACGAGGAGTTGGTTTTCATCAATACGCCATGGTCGATGGCGGCGATCATTTCATCGAGCGTTTTATCGCCGGCCTCCACATTGAGGTTGGCCATGCGGTCGATAGGCGGACGGTTCCAGCTACAAGCGCGCGAGTTGGCCACGCCCGGCATGCCAGCGCGCGCTTGAGAAATAGTTCCACCGAGAGGACGCTCCAAGAGACCATTGCGAATGATGTGAGTCTTGCCCGCCGAGGCGCCATCATCGTCGAAGGCGTAACTCGCGAATTGTTCACGACGGCTAGGATCGTAAGTGACGTTGAGCAACGATGAGCCATATTGATACGAGCCGAACATATCCAGCGTCACGAAACTTGTGCCGGCGTAATTTCGTTCATCCCCCAGAATGCGATCGAGTTCGAGCGGATGGCCGATGGATTCATGAATCTGCAACATCATCTGGTCGGGCATGAGCAACAGATCCATTTTTTCCGAGGGGCAATTGGGAGCCAGTAGCAGCGTCAGGGCCTCCTCCGCAACCTGCCGACCACCGCCCTGAAAGCCGGCGTTATCGAGTATCTCCGCGCCGCCTTGTTGGCAAAAGCCGTTGTATTGTCCGGCGAGGCTGCGCGTTTGCGTGTTCACGCCTTCGTTCGCCGTGGCCTGAATATCGGGCGTTACGAAATGGAAGCGTTGCACGAAGTCGGCGCCGGCGGATGAAAGATAAAGTTGCTCGACATCGACGGTCCAGAGACTGGCCGACCAATCGACGATTCGGTCGTCGATCTTGCAATGGCTGGATTCATGCGCCAGCAAGTCCAGGCGTTCCCTGAGCGAACCGCCTATCGGACCGCGACCAACCGGCGATTGATATTCGCCTCGCGGCGCAGGCAAATCGATTTTGTTGAAATCGACGCTGATGCGACCTCGCGAGGCAGCGGCCCATTCGGATGCGCGATTCAATGCTTGGGAGAGGCCCGTCTCGGATAGATCGCTGGTGGCGGCGTATCCATAGCCGCCTTTGTCGATCACTGAGATCATCACGCCGCGATCCACTGCGAAGCTGGGCGGCTCGGCGATGTTCTGGCGAACCGTGAGCATTTCCGATGTTTCGGAGACAAAGCGCAGGGAAAAGAAGTCGACGGGGGTATTCAGCTTACGGAAGCGGGTGCGGAGGAGATCCAACATGTATGGTCCTTGGAATGGGATAGCGCGCAGATCTGTTGTGAAATCGCCTTATCAGGGTGCTGTTTAAACCGTTTTGGGAGCGGGCAGTTTGTCCAACGCTTCGCCTGTCAACCGCATGATGATCCACTCCTTCATCGGTTGGGCATCCAAACTCTTGTAAAAGCGTATCGCATGCTCATTCCAATCCAGCACGGACCATTCATATCGGCCGCAATCGCGCTCCTTAGCGATGGCGCCTACATGCAGAAAGAGCGCCTTACCGATGCCTTGGCAGCGCGCCGTTGGGCGGACGAATAAATCTTCGAGGTAAAGTCCCCGTCGCCCAAGGAAGGTGGAGAAGTTATGAAAAAAGAGGGCGAAACCGACCGGCTCGTTGTTCAAAAAAGCAATCACGACTTCCGCTTTTGGCTGAGGGCCGAATAACGATTCTCTCAGCATTGGTTCAGTGGCGACGACGAGGTGAGTGAGCTTTTCGAACTCGGCGAGCTCCTTGATGAGCGAAAGAATGGTAGGGATATCGGCGGGAGTCGCCGGGGCGATGTGGACGGTGTTGGGAAGGTGGGAGGGCATTAAAAATTATATCCATTCATCTTGGGTGGAAACTGGTGGGATCTTGGCTATCTCTACCGCAGGCGGCATTGGTGTCTACATAAGTTTGCGCTTGGTCAGGAACACTCCCTCTCCCCTCAAGGGAGAGGGGCTTAACAGCGGACTTGTGTAGATACCGATGCCGTTTGCGGTCGTCGTTAAATCGCAACGATCATTGAAAATTATTCTTCCATTCCCGAATCACCGTGAACGTTTCAATGGGATCTTTCAGCTCACGACCAGCGTGCTGGCTTGCGGCCGCAATCACACTCGGCTCTCGATAACGTAAAAACGGATTTGTCCGACGCTCCAGCCCAATCGTACTGGGCAAGGTTGGCTCACCTCGTCCCCGTTTGTGTCTTTCGGTCACTTCGCGCTCCCTGAGCGCTGGCGATTTGCTCTCGACCGCCAAGGCGAAGCGAATGTTCGCCATCGTGTACTCATGGCCGCAATAAACCAAGGTCTCGTCCGGCAGCGCCGCCAGTTTGGCGAGCGATCGGACCATTTGCTCAGGCGTTCCCTCAAACAGCCGACCGCAGCCACATGCAAATAGCGTATCGCCGCAAAACAGCATTCCATGGCCGTGGTAGGCAATGTGGCCGGCCGTATGACCGGGTATATCGAGTACGTCGAAAGCCAACCCGAGTGGTATGAGTGCTTCGTCGCCGTCCTCAAGCTTGTGCGTCAGGGTAAGAATATTTTCCTTTTTTGGGCCATAGACCGGAATCATCCGGCTAGCGACCAGGCTGGCGATGCCGCCCACGTGATCGCCGTGATGATGCGTTGCGAGCACGGCGACGAGCTCCAGATTCCGTTCTTTGAGAAAGGCTTCCACAGGGGCGGCGTCGCCCGGATCGACCACTACCGCAGAGCGGTCGTCATGCAGCGCCCAGATGTAGTTGTCGTGGAAGGCGGGAATGGGGGTGACAGTGAGCATGGGAGTGTCCCGGCAGAGATATTGGTAGTCACGTATCGAATGTTTCAACTAAAATGAGGCCATGTCAAACGTCCGCAATCTTCAACAATGGTTCGCTACTCCTCTGGGGCAGTATCTACTCGCCCAGGAGCAGCGTTATCACGACGAAATGGTGGCCGACATATTCGGCTTTCACGCGGTCCAGCTTGGCATGCCCGAACTGGACCTCTTGCAGACCAACCGAATTCCGCATAAGTTCCGCATCGGCCCGCAACCCGGCGGCGAAGTAATCGCCCGCTATGAGGAGTTGCCGCTTGAGACGCAAAGCATCGATCTACTAATCTTGCCGCACGTTCTAGAGTTCGCCGAGCATCCCCATCAAATCTTGCGTGAGGTTGATCGCGTGATGATGCCGGAAGGGCGCATCATCATCACGGCCTTTAATCCTTGGAGTCTGTGGGGTATGCGCCGCTGGCTAGGCGCCGACAAGGAGCATCCGTGGTGCGGGAATTTTATTTCCCTGGTTCGGATGAAGGATTGGCTGACCTTGCTCGGCTTTGACGTCTCCGCCGGCAGGCTTGGCTGCTACGTGCCACCCGTCACTCAGGAAAAATGGATTTCCCGATTCCGTTTCATGGAGGATGCTGGCGATCGCTGGTGGGCGATTGGCGGCGGCATCTATATTCTCGAAGCGATCAAACGAGTGCAGGGGATGCGGATTATTACCCCTAAATGGGCCGACAGGACTGTCGCCGACAAACGTCTCGCCGCCGTTGCGCGGGCGACGAGCATGCGTCGTAACGTTCGGCCCAACAATAACCTTCGCCTCATTAAATGATCCTAAACGATTCGATTCAAACGACTAACGCTGCTCCCTCAGACATCATTGAAATCTATGCCGACGGCGCCTGCAAAGGAAACCCCGGCATAGGTGGTTGGGGGGCGTGGCTCCGTTATGACGGGCACGAGAAAGAACTGTTCGGCGGCGAGACCATGACGACAAATAATCGCATGGAGCTTACCGCCGTGATTCGCGCTTTGGAGGCCATTACGCGCACGGCGCCGGTGATTGTCCATACCGATTCCCAATACGTGCAAAAAGGCATTACCGAGTGGCTCGTCAATTGGAAGCGCAGAGGTTGGAAAACGTCCGACGGCAAGCCTGTGAAAAATGTTGATCTTTGGCGGGAACTCGATGCGCTCGCCGCGAATCATAAGATCCAATGGCGCTGGGTGAGAGGGCACAGCGGCGATGTTGGGAATGAACGGGCGGATCAGCTCGCCAATCGTGGCGTGACGAGTGTTCGGGAGCGGTAGGTAAAGTCAGATCGTTACGCACATTTCTGGGGGGTAACTCCCTAAAGGTATCCATATAACTCAGCGGGTAATCACGAATCCTCCCTCTCCCTTGAGGGGAGAGGGTCGGGGAGAGGGTGATGGTTTTAATCACCGCATTCACCCTCTCCCCAACCCCTCTCCCCTCAAGGGAGAGGGGCTTATTCCAGCCAGCATCCTATATATTCACCGGTAGCAGCGAGCTTGCTCGCGATTGCGTCAATGGTCCCGCTATCAATCGCGAACACGCTCGCTCTTACGGGAAGCAGTTCAAAAAGCATTCACCAAGGATCCGTAAAAATTGCGTCAAATTATTCTCGATACTGAAACCACCGGTCTGGAGCCGCAGCAAGGCCACCGCATCGTCGAACTGGCCTGCGTGGAAGTCATAAACCGCCGCTTTACCCAATCCAATCTGCATCGCTATCTGAATCCAGAGCGCGAGAGTGATCCAGGCGCATTACAGGTGCACGGATTGACCACGGACTTTCTACAAGACAAGCCCAAGTTCCCCGATATCGCCGACGAATTCTTGACGTTTATCCACGGCGCTGAACTGATCATCCACAACGCGCCTTTCGACGTGGCGTTTCTCAACGCCGAACTGGCGCGCATGGGGCGCGGCGCGATTACGGATTATTGCGAGAAAATTACCGATACATTGCGCATGGCCAAGGAGCTACATCCCGGCAAGCGCAACAATCTGGATACGCTGTGCGAGCGCTATGAGGTGGATAACTCCAAGCGCACGTTGCACGGCGCATTGTTGGACGCCGAATTGCTAGGCGAGGTTTTCCTCGCCATGACGCGTGGGCAGGATAGTTTGATGATGGATATGCTGCCTTCGGAGGAGACGGATCGATTGGCGGCCGCTAGACAACATCCGCGAAATCTCGTGATTGCTCAAGCGAGCGACGAGGAGACGGCGGCTCACCAGGAGCAACTGGCTAAAATCAATAAAGCGAGTCAGGGAAGTTGCCTATGGCTTGCGTTGGACGCGCCGGAGTAAGGCGATTTCCGATAATAAACATGCCAATAAAATTGATGGATTTCTTCGTCTGGCTAGGCGAGAGGAGGCGTCATAGTGAACTATGGCAACGACGAACAACAACGCCAGGCGAAGAAAGACGCGATTTGATTGGCATGTTTATTATCGGAAATCGCCTAAGTCCCGCACTAGCCGCCTGCTCATTGCTTGCTACTTTTCCGTGAATATCCGCCTACCGTCGACGGCCACATTAATTTTCCTTCCATACAATTGAATTCGGTGTTGTGCTGATCGACTTTGGTGACTATAACGGGACTGCAGGGCGCTCCGAGTCAAGGCGTCTCGGGGGAGTATGAAAAACCGAGAAGAGCGGCTTGTGCAACAAGATACTAAACAGGTTGTCACAAATTCCATTCCGATGTATCGAGGCGTTATCCTGCAAAGAGCGGTGGTTGATCGCTCAATGGTTATGGCGAGGCTTTGTTGTGCAGCGATTTTCGTTCCATGTTGAGTTCCTCCAATGGGGGCGGCGTTACGCACCCAAGCATGCGTTCAACCGCTCTTTCTAGGATCACCCCATTTCCCCGATGTCAGCGTTGGCCTCACATTTTCTACCGGGTGTCATTCCCCGACTAAAGCGTTGGAGCCTTAAGTGGCGCATTTTGGCGCTGGCCCTGTTTCCAGCCACGCTAATCGCCGTGCTGTTGACTATCGCGTTTGTCGATAGCTTGACGCGCGGTTCTGAAGTGGAGCTTCGCGAACGGGGACGAATGCTCGCCCGCCAGTTGGCGCCAGCCGCCGAGTACGGCCTCCTTTTGCGGGATCAAAAGACGCTTGAGGTGTTGGCGAATTCGATAGCGAAGGGGCCGGATGTCGTCTCGGTGACTATCGCCGACGCCGCAGGCAATGTATTAGCCACGAGCGGTGATCCAACAATAATTGGCCCTCCGCAGCCGTCACCCGACGAGCGCGTTGCAGTGACCGAGCAAAATGGCTTGATGACGTTTACAGCGGCGGTTCATGAATGGACTCGTCGCGAAAATCCGCTTAGCCGTGAGTCGTTGTTGGGGTGGAGCACGGTCAGCCTGAGCAAGTCGGCGATCATGAATCGCAGCAACGAGTTAATTTGGCGAAGCCTTCTGATCTCAGTCGCCGCACTCGTGGGCGCAACGTTGCTTGCCGTGACGATGAGCCGGCGAATCAGGCGCCCCCTCCATAAGCTGGTCAATGTCGTGGAAAACATCGGACGGGGTAACCTGGACGTAAAGGCCGATACCGACGCCATGGGCGAAATCGGCGAGTTGGCGCGCGGCGTTAACGGCATGACCGCAACCTTGAAAATGGCGCAAAAAACGCTTCAGGAAAAGGTCGATCTCGCCACAGAGCAGCTTACTTATCAGGCCAGTCACGACACGCTCACCGGCCTCATCAATCGGCGAGAGTTCGAGGCCCGCCTGGATCGGGCTGTGACGAGCGCCCAGGAGCACAACGCGAATCACGCCCTGTGCTTTCTCGATCTCGACCAATTCAAAGTGGTGAATGACAGTTGCGGTCACGAGGCCGGCGATCATCTGCTCCGGCAACTGGGGCATCATCTGAAAGGCAACCTACGCGATCGCGATACCCTTGCTCGATTGGGAGGCGACGAGTTTGGGCTTCTGCTGGAAAACTGTTCGCTGGAAAACGCCATGGAAGTGGCCGCCGAACTGCTGGCTTCCGTCCAAGGTTTTCATTTCTCCTGGCAGGGTAAATCTTTCGTCATCGGCTGTAGCATCGGTCTCGTGCCTGTCACCAGTAAGGCTGAAAGCATGGCGTCCGTTCTCAGCCATGCCGATGCCGCCTGCTATGTCGCGAAGGACCTGGGACGTAACCGGATTCATGTCTATCAACCGCCGGGAGAGAAGGGCGAGGCGCGGCCCGCTGGCGCCAGTTGGCTGATTCGCATTAATCAGTCGTTGGTGGAGCGACGCTTTCGCTTGGTTTATCAGCCGATCGTGCCGGTTGGCGTTGAGCAAGCCGGGCAACCCCGTTATTACGAAGCGTTGCTTCGCATGGTGCGGGAGAACGGCGACATGGTGTTGCCGATGGCGTTCATACCGGCCGCGGAACGTTATAACCTCATGCCGACAATCGATCGATGGGTAGTGGAGGCGGCCTTTGCCGATTATCGACGCCTGATGGATTCCGGTTGCCTGATGAATGATTGCGTCTTCTCGATCAACCTGTCTGGCTCATCGCTCTGCGATGAGAAATTCGCCTCGTTCCTTGAGTATCAGTTCGCCAACTATGAAGTGCCGCCACACAGGATCTGCTTCGAAATCACCGAGACGGCAGCGGTCACCAATCTCACCCAGGCGTTGCGGCTGATGCAAGATCAAAAGCGCGTTGGCTGTCGATTCATGCTCGACGACTTCGGGTCCGGCCTCTCGTCATTCACCTATCTCAAGAATTTGCCGGTGGACGGCATCAAGATCGACGGCGCCTTCGTCAAGGACATGGTCGTCAACGGCATGGACGCGGCGATGGTCGAGGCAATCAACAATATCGGCCACGTGATGGGGCTTTCGACCGTGGCGGAATATGTCGAGGATCAGGCCATCATGGACAAACTGCGGGAATTCAAAGTGGACTATGCGCAGGGCAATTCTGTGCAACGGCCCCTTCCGTTGGAAGAATGCTTCGATATACCCGTGCTATAATCGGCCCCGATTTTTGCCCCCTTATGTGAGCGTGTTTTAAAAGTTCCTGCGCGGCCAATCTCGGGCCTGAGATGCTTACGCCTGCGCTTCTCGGCCCGACCTTGACTCGCGTAGGGACTTTTAAAGCACGCTCTTGGAAATCTTAGAGGCGCTCTCTGACCGATGATGTGACGATCACTCCATCACTCGGTTCGATTCCAGTTTTAATTGCTCGAAAAGTGAGAAAAATGACCAAGCTATCTTTATTGACTGGGGTTGTTTT
>DATLHW010000008.1:0-14397 GCA_035539675.1 Burkholderiales bacterium
CGGCAACGGCTGGTTCGGCGGCATGCTGCCGCTGACCGCCACCGCCATGGTCGCCGCCTCCGGCGACATCTACTACGGCCTCTGGTACCCCATCGTCATCGCCCTCATGACCCTCGTCATCGGCACCCTCTTCCTCCGGGAGACCAAGGACCGCGACATCAAGCACGACTTCAGTTGAACAACCGCCGCAACGCAACAGCGGCTTCCGAAAGGAAGCCGCTTTTTTTAACCTAGATTCTGCAGTTGGACGTGCCCGAGTGTGCGTTTTCGGGCTGTCGGGCTAGGCGCGACGAGGCCGCATGGCCATTCCATGCAACGAGGAGCAACAACACCCGGCGGCCCCGAAAACGTGCAATCGGGTGTGTAGCGTGCTCACCCATTTGGTGAAGCACAAAAAATACGAAAACGCTCGCGCATACAATACGTTTCCATAGGCAATAAGCGATCAACTGCGGAATCTAGGTTTATACCTGCCTCCAACCTGGCGGCCGCGACGCTTCAAAAAATCGCTCAGTTTTCCCTCCGAATACGATCGCGCTCACTAGGCGTTAATGGGCTATTGGCTTGGATGTAGGCTTCCAGCGCCTGGAGATCAAATATGCCGAAATGACGATCTTTTCCCTCCTTCATCACACTGAAGCCATCTCCTCCTCCAGCTAAAAACTCGTTTGCGGTAACACGATAGGCGGCCTTCATGTCTATGGGGCGACCATTCAGTTTTATCGTGTGGGAAAGCACGCGCGTCCCGGTAGGTCGAGCGGCATCCCATGTGTAAGTAAATCCGCGTGAGATTTGCAGGAATCTCGGCTTCGGCTGATCCAGCCACTGCTGTTCGAGCAATTTCTTAATCTGCTCTCCAGTCAGCGTAAGCGTTACTAACGAATTGCTGAATGGCTGCGGGGTAAAGATATCGCCGTATGTCACTTTGCCATCGGGTCTCTTAACAATACCCGTCCGAATTCCACCTGGATTCATAAACGCAATCACGGCGCCGCCGTCCTTCTCAGCTCGCGTCGCCATCAGGTGAGCATCAGCGATAAGATCTCCCACCATGCTTTCCCCGGCAGAATTTTCTGTTTGTGGAAATGACGCGGTGATGAAGCCAACCACCCTACCGGCAAGCGATGCGGACAGCGCTTCGTACTCCGCGATTAATTTCGTCTGGGCCGGATCTTCAGCGTAGGTATCTGCACGCACAATCAAATTGTTCGCCTTTGCATAGATGACGTCACCGGTTTTACGTTCCAGCTTGACATCGATCTCGCTAACGATCGTTCCGTATTTGTCGCCGCTGGTCACCAACCGCCCATCGATCACACAGTTATAGGCCTTATGAGTATGGCCGCTGATCACCAGGTCGATAGCTTTATCAAACTTTTTGACAATATCGACAATGGGCCCCGAAATACCGGGACACTCGTTATAGTCCCCAGTGGGGAACCCCCCTTCGTGAATCAGCACCACGAATGCTTCAATGTTTTGTTTTTTTAACTCGACCACTACCGCGTTGACAGTATCCGCCTCGTCCTTAAATTCCAGACCCTTGACGCCGCTAGGCGCAACCACATTGGGTGTACCCTTCAAAGTAAGTCCGATGAAAGCAACCGGAATACCATCGAACTTCTTTACATAGAACGCAGGAAAGATCGTCTTTCCGCTCTCTGTATTGATGGTGCTTGCCGCGAGATATTGGAATCGAGCGCCCTTAAATGGGCGCGGCCCTTTGCATCCATCCTTTGGGTGACATCCGCCGGTTTGCAAACGAATAAGCTCATCCTTCCCTCGATCAAACTCGTGGTTCCCCACTGATGTGACTTCCAGATCCATTAGCGACAACGACTCGACAGTTGGCTCATGGTGAAACAGCGAGGAGAGAATCGGACTGGCGCCGATCAGATCGCCAGCGGCGACAAAGATGTTGTTCGCATTCTTGGCGCGTAATTCGTTAACCAATGTCGCCATCCGCTCCGAACCGCCTGCCGGAACTTGAATCTTCTTGGTCTTGTCATTGGGGTCAACAATCGTGATGCCCTCCTCTGGCGCTTTGAGATTGCCGTGAAAATCGTTAATAGCGAGTATCTTCACATCCACTGGCGTCAGAGGCTGGCGCACCAAATCGGCGCATCCAGATATTCCCACTCCCAGAAAAAAAACCAACAATAGCTTCTTCATTTCCCCCTACCCCTTCTTTGGTTTATTAAGGCCCCTCTGCATTAAGGAGTCCACATTTATGGCTGGAAGTGGAAGCGCACGAGCATAACCATCAGAGCCGCAACGGCGCGACATCCTCGCTAAAACATGCTCCACACTTCGCGAAATTCCAACGCAAAGTTTGGCGATCATATACCAATCTCTTGGTCTCTCGTTTGCTCGCGCAAACGTTTGACCTGGATTTGGAAAACGCCTACGATGGCAACCGTTCCCTCTCTCCGAGAGAACAAAAGCAATCGATCGAAAAGTTTGCGCAACAATTGCGTTGGCGAAGGACGCAGTCAGATGAATCCTCGCCTTCGCTATTTCCAATCGCCATGTCTATGCTGATCGAGTTGTTCCCCCGGCTTGGCCATGGCAGAAGAATGTTCGGATATCTCAAGCAGCACGAAAAAGCTTCATATCCCCTTCATACATAAGCTAATAGGAACATCACTGAAATGAAAATACGTTGGTCATCCAAGGCGGCTTTACGTCATGGGGCGATAATTGCCTCGATTGCAGGCGCTTCATTTGCAATCAATCCCTCACCCGCAGAAGCAGCAAATCCAGGCAGTCGACATGCTGCAAAACCACGCTCGGTGAAAGTCTTGGTGATCAGCATGTTCGCACCTGAAGCGCAGCCATGGGTCAAAAACATGACCCTCACACAAAAGATCACCGTCCCAGGGCTATCCGCGGAGTATCCAACCGTCAACTGCAATACCGATAATGTTTGTCAGATGACGACAGGCATGGGTTATGCAAACGCGGCGAGCTCTCTCACCGCGCTGATACATAGCGGCAAATTCGATCTCCGACAAACCTATTTCCTGATTGCTGGAATTGCAGGGATCGATCCCAACCAAGGAACTCTGGGAACCGCAACCTGGGCTCGTTATGTAGTCGATTATTCGCTACAGCATGAAATCGACGCGCGTGAAATGCCGACGACGTGGAAGGCTGGCTATATCGGCATCATGACCAATGAACCTGGTCAAAAGCCCGCATTCGATTATCGCACTGAGGTTTTCCAGCTTAACGAATCGTTGCTGCAGAAAGTATTAGCGTTAACAAAAAATGCGAAGCTCGACGACCACGACGCAGCGCGGAAATACCGCGCCAATTATCCAACCGCCCCAGCCAATCAACCGCCGCAAGTCATCCAGTGCGACACCCTATCCGGCAATACCTGGTGGCATGGCCATCACCTTGGCGAACGAGCTCACGAGTGGACAAAAATACTGACTGACGGCAAAGGCGTTTATTGCACTACGCAGCAAGAAGACAGCGCAACACTGGAAGCACTCACACGGGGCGCGAAATCCAAATTACTTGATATAAACCGGGTTGCGCTCCTCCGTACAGGCGCGAATTTCGATCGACCACACCCCGGCCAATCGGCTTACGATTCTCTGAAAGAGAAGTCCGGCGGATTTCAACTATCGATCGATAATCTCTACTTGACTGGCAGCCTATGGGTTCAGAATGTTGTGAAGAATTGGCCTGAGTGGCAAAAAGGAATACCAAAGCCTTAAGTAAACGAGGATGGCGCCTTCTACGGCGCCATCCTTCTTCAAATCGAAAGCACGCCGCACAGCAAGGTTTTATTCCATTTCCAAATTAATCGTGAACGCGAAAGCGGCGCGTAGACAGTACAAATGGTACGGCAAGCGACGCTGACAGAGCGCACGGTTAATTTGGAAATAGAATTACCTGGGTATCGATCCCTCTACGCCTTCCACATACCAATTGATGGACATCAGATCGGTTAATGGCAATACCGCGCCAGCCGCCACCTTGATATTACCGACCTGATCATACACAGGACCTTGGAACGGATGCAGCTTGCCCTTGATCAGCGCCCGCTTCTTCTCTTCAAACAGTTTCGCCACATCCGCTGGCACAGCCGAATTGAGAGGAGCCATTACAACCATTCCCTCTTTGACGCCATTCGTGATGTTTTGGGTTTTCCAGGTTCCGCTGAGCACTTGTTTGGCAACCTCAATGTAGTAATCACCCCAATTAAGTACGCTCGCTGTCAGCTGCGCCCTGGGAGCAAACTTGACCATATCGGAATCCCATCCAAACGCATAGACGCCCTTCTCCTGCGCCACCTGTAGAACGGCAGGTGAATTGGTGCTCTGGCACAGCACATCGGCGCCCTGCGCAACCAACGTTTCCGATGCTTGCCGCTCCTTTCCGGGATCGTACCAACTATTGACCCAAATCACCTTCGTCTTGATCTTGGGGTTCACGCTACGAGCGCCCAAAGTGTAAGCATCGATGTTACGAATCACTGCCGGAATCGGATACGACCCCACAAAACCAATTGTGCCCGACTTGCTCATCTTGCCAGCGAGAACACCCGCCAAGTAACCGCCTTCATAGAAACGCGCCTGATAGACGCCTACGTTTTTCGCAGTCTTGTAACCGGTAGCATGCATGAAAATCGTATTCGGGAAGCTCTGCGCTACTTTCAGCGTCGGATTCATATAGCCGAATGACGTGGTGAAAATAAGTTTATTCCCGTCGGCGGCAAGCTTGCGAATGACCCGCTCCGCGTCCGCGCTTTCCGGCACGCTTTCCACATAGCTGGTTTTAACTTTCGAGCCCAATGCCTTTTCAAGCGCGATGCGTCCTTGATCGTGAGCGTAAGTCCATCCAGCATCACCAATTGGTCCTACATAAACGAAGGCCACCTTCAATGGCTCTTCAGCTATAGCGCCAGTCGATATGCCGAATGCAGCAAATATCACCAGCAAAAATGTAGTCAAACGAAAAATCCAACGACCCACTTCAGGTCTCCTATGCATTAAGTACATTTACTTACGGAATGACCACGATACGATAACCGCAGCCAATCCTGAACAAATGAAACAGCGTCCATTCTCGTCAGTTTTAACGTACGCGAAACATCGCGTACGGACAGCAAAGGACTTCTCTTTTGGTCCTCATTTAACCACTCCGCAATAAAGCCATTACTCGCTCCCATCAAGACTGCTCGCATGGCATGTATGTTGCGTATTTCAACAACAAACAAAATTAATTGTGTACAAAAAATTGATAACTTGCGCTATTTCAATACGCCCTCTACATGCCAGAGAAAAATAGAGAAAAAATACCGCTCAAGTCAGGCACTTAATCGGTGCGATGCACACAGAATCGCCCCTTATTCGTGCAACAACACAAATCACGAATGGGCTTTAAAGACGATTTATGATGCAATGTATTTGGTATAATGTATACAGTTTTTTTACACTGCCTTTTTACATTCAGGCAACAGCTTATTTCCATGAAAAAGCCGACAACTCGCACTCACCGCATCGCCATCGCGAACGGATGGTTGTCGCCCATGTTGAAGTTAAGTAAAACAAATATTGCGCCGATCGGGGCCAAGACAAGCGAACAGTTCAAAACCACGACCAAAAAAGATCCATCATGCAACTTGCGTCGCCAATGATTACACCGGCGCTCATTGCCGGCCCTATTCAGGGAGTGTCGCTGTGTTATCGGCTTGCAGCGGATCTGTTAATCACCGCTCGGTTGCAGGGAACCAAACGCCCCCGCCCCGTTATTACCCGATTAATCGTTGTCAGTAAGGAAGTCACATGACGCCAGAACAATTAGCCCCAGTTTGGGTAAGCACCGTTGCGGCGGCCACGCCACTCATTTATGCAGGTCTGGGTGAGTTGGTAACCGAGAAAGCAGGCGTGCTGAATCTTGGCGTGGAAGGCATGATGCTCATTGGCGCAGTCGTAGGATTTGCAACCACGTTAAGTACGGGAAACGCGACGCTGGGCTTCTTAGCGGCAATGGGCGCCAGCATGCTTCTTTCGCTGTTGTTCGGATTTCTGACCTTAACGCTGCAAACCAATCAAGTAGCCACGGGCCTCGCCTTAACACTGTTCGGGATGGGCTTGAGCGCTTTCATCGGCCGTGATTATGTCGGCACACCGATTATGGGACTGCAACCGCTGCCCATTCCACTGTTAGCTGATCTGCCAATAGTGGGGGCATTTCTATTTCGCTTTGATGTGATGGTCTATTTATCCGTACTGCTGTTTGCAATCATCTATTGGTTCCTGAACCGCAGCTACGGCGGTTTACTCACCAAGGCCATAGGCGAATCTCCAGCCGCCGCTCATGCGCTCGGTCGACCGGTAATTGGCATTCGCTATCTTGCTGTTCTTTTTGGCGGCGCAATGAGTGGTCTGGGCGGCGCTTATCTCTCCACTGTTCTCACGCCCATGTGGGTTGAAGGCATGGTGGCTGGTCGCGGCTGGATTGCTTTAGCGCTCGTCGTCTTCGCCACATGGAAGCCATCGCGAGTGCTACTAGGCGCCTATCTTTTCGGGGGAGTCACCGTATTGCAATTACACGCCCAAGGCTTCGGCTTCTCCATTCCATCTGAATTTCTCTCGATGCTACCTTACGCGGCGACCATTGTAGTTTTGGTGCTAATTTGCCGAAGCCCAACCACGATCCTGCTAAATCAGCCGGCTTCTCTCGGACGGCCATTCCATCCGGATGCGTAACGTCTCGATTGCAATCGCCGGGAATGTCTACAGTCGGCTCCTTTTTGCACGCATCGCGCAGAAACCGCTTTGATCAGATGTTAGAAGTCATCTGAGAAATTGAGGGCTGCGCAGTAACTTTTCAGACGGCTTCTAACTTTACTTATATAAACGGAAGCCTATTTATCTGGAGCAAAATTATGAGCAATCACATGCAGAATCTCTCCGCCTTCCGGGCTTCCATCCTTCACTTTCTTTCTGATCCCGGCGAATCCGACAACGCCCAGTCATTCGAGTTCTTCGAAGATGGCTTGCTTGTAGTCGAAAACGGATTGGTCAAATCGGTGGGACCTGCATCTGATTTATTAGCCAATCTACCGGCCAATATTCACATCGTCGATTACTCGGGTCATTTGATCGTCCCGGGATTTATCGATACCCACATCCATTACCCGCAGACGGATATCATCGCCTCCCCCGGCAAGCAATTACTCGATTGGCTGGAGCAATATACTTTCCCCGCAGAGCGCAAATTCGCCGACAAAGCCCACGCAAGCGAAGTGGCGGATTTTTTCGTCGATGAACTAATGCGGAATGGAACAACCACCGCATTAGTTTTTGGAACCGTTCATAAACAATCCGTGGAAGCGTTCTTTGAAATAGCGGCCAAACGAAATTTACGCATGGTGGCCGGCAAGGTGCTGATGGATCGCAATTGCCCTGAGAACTTACGCGATACGGCCGAATCCGGCTATCGAGAATCCGCCGAACTACTGGAAAAATGGAATGGGCATGAGAGGTTGAATTATGCAATTACCCCTCGCTTCGCTCCCACCTCTTCCGAATTACAACTATCTCTCGCCGGAAAATTGGCGCGTGAATTTCCTGATGCGCATATTCAGAGCCATGTCGCGGAAAATATGGACGAGGTTGCGTGGGTGCGCTCGTTATTTCCGGACAGTCGCAGTTATCTTGATGTCTACGATCGTTTTGGATTGTTGCGTGACCGCGCTGTTTACGCTCATTGCATTTATCTGGACGAGAGCGACCGACGACGAATGGCTGAATCTGGCGCCTCAGCGGCGTTTTGCCCAACCTCGAATCTATTCCTGGGTAGCGGTCTATTCGACATCGCCGCGGCAAATGAAGCCGCATTAACTGTGGGAGTCGGCACCGACGTCGGTGGAGGCACCAGCTTTAGCATGCTGCGCACTCTGGGCGAAGCTTACAAGGTCGCGCAATTACGCGGGCATTATCTTTCGCCGTTGCGGGCGTTCTATCTTGCAACCCTTGGCAGCGCGCAATCACTGGGATTAGACGATCGAATCGGTAATCTGACGCCTACTAAAGAAGCCGACTTTGTTGTGCTGGATCTACAATCCACCCCACTTATTACACGCCGCATGCGCTCCACTCAAACACTGTCCGAAAAGCTATTTGTGCAGATGCTGCTAGCTGACGACCGGGCTGTGTCAGCGACATATATCTTGGGACAGCGTTATGGAACCTCTGATTAAGTTACTGCGCGAACCGAAGATGAACCTCCGGTACTCAACGTACTACTCGTACGCCTCCGTTCCTCGGTTCATCTTCAGCTCGCTCGCGACACTTAATCAGAGACTCCTTATCAAATCAGCCGTTAATCCGAATCTCATTCGAAAACAATAGAGGAGTAGCCCGGATTACGCTTCCCTAATCCAGGCTACAAGTTCGGAATTCAAATAGAAGCCTTCTTATTCAGAATAAGAGGTTTTACCGTCTGTCGCTCCAAATAGAGATTGATCGTTTCGGCAATTTGCTGTGCATGCGGCCCTTGCAGCATCGTGTAGTGGTTGCCTTCGACAAAATATGTTTTGCTGTTATTGGAGCCCGACACTTTTCCCCAGTCATGCAGTTGATGGCCGATGATGGATTCATTTGCCCACCCAATATGTAACGGAGCCTGGAGTCTCGCTGGTAAATAACCCGCAAGCAGCGACATGTGGTAATGGGTAATCTCATGTTGCCCGCACAAGAGATCCAATGTCTCGTCGCTGAAATCGGCATCGATTAACGTCTTCAATAAATAAGGCAGGACGAGCGCCTTGTTCTCCGAATAAAGAGCATCTATTTTTTTGTCATTGACAATCAACTCTTGTATCTCATCAATACTGAATGCATGACCTCTAATGGACGCCAGAATCACCGATGCCGACCCGATAAACAATTTCTCTTGTGTTGCATAAGCATCCACCGGGCGGCTATCGAGAAGCCCGACATAATCAATTTCGTCGCCCTCTTGTTCGAACGCCGTGGCGATCGCCATCGCGATCAATCCACCCGTGGACCAACCGAGCAAGCGATAAGGTCCAGTCGGCTGCATCGCTTTGATCGCTTTTACATAATCCGTGGCCATTGCGGGGAGATCTGCATATTGCTGCGGTGACTTGCCTACTTCCTGAGACTGGATGCCGTAAACAGGAAAATGTTTGCCGAGGTGTTTCGCCAATTCTTGATAAAAGGATACTTGTCCTCCCATCGGATGGACGCAGAACAACGGTATTCCTTTGGCGGCGACATGTAATGGCGTCAGTAACGACTGAGAAGATGTTTGAACATCTGATCCAATCGACCTTAACGTATCCGCCGTAGCGCCGGTAATTTGAGTTGCTAAGCCGGCAATGGTGGGTTGCTTGAAGAGATGATGCGGCGCCAGCTCAACCCCTAAAACGCTGCGCATGCGTGAAATAATAAGCAATGCCAGCAACGAGTCGCCGCCAAGCTCGAAGTAGTCGTCATTAACGCCGACTTGTTCGAGACCAAGCACGCTCTGCCAGACATCGGCAAGCTGCCGCTCGACCTCTGTATTTGGCGCAACATAGACCGTTTTGAGCGCCGGCCGTGCATGCGCCTGTCCAGATCGATGCGCCGCCGGCAAAGATTCCAGAAGCATCGTATCGTTGGCGCTATGGCGAGCGCTTTCGATCGCGCTTTGCAAGTCCGTCGCATTAACGACAATTTGCGGGAAAAGATCGTGGGCGAGCAACCGGCGAAACGCCTCGGCGCCTTCATGTAGCAGGATACCTTTCTCCATTGGCGCCTTCACGTCAGACCGACCAACGTTGGCGACATGAGGAACGGCGACTGTCTCGCTGATGCGACGCAAGGTGAACCGAGTGATGTCGACCAATACCCGACCATTCTCATCCAGCAATGTGACATCAAACGGAATCATGTCTTTGGTCGCGGCCGCATCCGGGTAGTAGCGCACATGGCTATAAATTCTCGATGGCAATCGGCCGCTGATCGCTATCCGATCGTAGGAAAGCGGGAGATATGTCTCTTCGGCTGGAACCATCCCCGGAACGCCAACAGCCGTGGCGACATCAAGTAGCGCCGGATGGAGGCCGAATTGCTCGACGTCGCCCAAGAACTCGACTGGCAACTCGAGCAGCGCCAAGGCCTCCTGACTCCCCATCATTACCGTGGTGAAACTCTGCCAACGTGGTCCCCAATAAACCGGACCATTTACATCCTGCATCGGCATTTCCGCAGCGCTAATGTCCCGCAATTGGCACTGCTTACGGATCGATGCAATGTCGCGCGCCGGCGGAAATGCATCACCCGAGCGCTTAATGCCGCCGCGAGAATATTCCTGCCAATCGGTGCGTGCGTCAGGCCGACTGATGATGCGAAATTCAGTCGTCTCGTCAGGACGGTTATGTAAAACGACTTGTATTTCTCGAACTTCGCCAGCGTGGATCATTAACGGCGCCAGGAAATAAACGTCGCTTAGCTCAATGTCAGCCATATCCGTTTGATGTAGATAAGCAGCGCGCGCCAGTTCGAGGTGCGCCGTACCGGGAAGCGTCGGGATCCCGTGGACTTTATGCTCCGCGAACAGCCAGTGCGATACGTCCAGTTTAACGACATAGCTCGTAGTTCCCGATGGGTCCCGCATGCATCGGTCAAAGAGCGGATGCTTGAGCGTTGTGGCGATCGGCTGCCCGATGGCCGTTGCCGCCATGCCCGCTTCCAGCCAACCGTCCCAATTGATCGATAACGTCGGGATGTTTCGGAAGGTCGTGTTGTATTGCGCATAAGCATCGAGAAACGCATTCGCCGCGCTGTAATCCACTTGGCCCACCTCACCTAGAAACGCCAAGGTTGACGAGCACAACATCATGAAATCCAGATGCTGATCGGCAAGCACCGCATCCAATACATGCATCGCCTGAACCTTTGGAGAGAACACGTTCGCCGCTTGGTCGAGCGTCTTCAATTGCATCAAGCCGCCGCCTGGGACGCCCGCTGAATGAATAACGCCATGAAGGTCGCCAAAGCGGGCGCGAGCGGCGCCGATGGCGAGACGCATCTGGCTTTCGTTCGCGATATCGGCGCTGATCACCAGGACTTCCGCGCCCAGCATTTCCAGCGTTTGCAATTTACGAATCTTCTGACTCGTTACGTTCTCATCGTCATGTGTAGTCAGCCATTCGTTCCAGCTTGCGCGCTCCGGAAACGCCGTGCGCCCAAGAAGGATCAATTTCGCTTTAACCGCCCGCGCCAACTCCTCCGCCATGACCATACCGATAGCGCCCAATCCACCGGTAATCAAATAAACGCCTTGCGCGCGCAGGTACGGAAACACGTCTGCTGTCTTTTCAATTCGAATCGGCTCGAAGGTTTGAACCAAACGGTAACGACCGCGATAAGCCAAGACATCCTGGGACGAGGAGATGGCGCATTCATCGATCAGCCGACTAGCGAGATCCAGCATCGCCTTGTCGTTATCTTTCCGCGGCAGAAGAATGTCGATGCTTTGACAGGAAATATGAGGGTATTCCTGTGGAATGGTTCGACAGGGGCCCAGCAGCATGGCCTTCTCCGGCCAACGGAGATCGCCTTCCACCACCTGCTGCATACCGTTCGAAACAGCTTTGATGGTTACCGGCGCCTGGACATTTTGATGACCAAGAGTTTGTGCAAGAAAGAGCAAGCTATCGAAGCCGAGCGATTGCATCTCTTGAAAGCTATCGACGCCGCCGCGTTGATGTTCTTCCGGTGTAACGCCCCAGAGATGAAGGATTGCTTGCGGCGGCGATTGCGCTTCGTTCAATGCCGCGAGCATAGCAATGTAGTCGTCGGGCCGACGCGGGTTAATGACAAAAGTATGCAGCGTGAGACGAGCGAACTCGTCACCCACCATGACAGAATAAACCTCCTGGCCCTGTTGCCGGAGGCGTTCGACGAGCGTTGCGCCCAATCCACAAGCGTCGGCGAAAACCAGCCAACATTTAACGTCAGCCATCGAGGCGTACGGCGCCGGCGGCAAGGAACGCCTCCAGGCCGGCAAGTAAAACCAGTCTGCAATATCGGCTTTCTTACCAACCGGTCGCGTCGGCGTTTGGCTCGTGACGTTGTCGCTGAGGTCGACCCAAAAGCGCCGGCGCTCAAAAGGATAAGTCGGCAATGGCAATCGCTTGCGCCGTTGCCCGCCATGCACCTTTGGCCAATCGACTTTGACGCCGGCGAGCCATAGTTTGCCCAGATTTTCCAGTAGAAAGGAGACATCGGCGACGGCGTTGTCTTTTGGATGCGGCAATGAGGCCAGCGGCGTATGTGGTTGTTCGGGATATTGTCTAATCAGGGCGCCGAGCGTGCGTCCAGGGCCCACTTCCAACAGCACTTGATCCGACGTTTGCATCAGTTCGCGCACGCCATCGGCAAAGCGTACGGTGTGGCGCAACTGCTGAGCCCAATACTCTGGGGACACGGCCTGCTCGGCGGTAATCCAGGCGCCGGTGACATTAGAGATATACGGTATTGTCGGCGGCGAAAGTTTGATCCGCCGGACTTCCTCCATAAAAGGCTCCAGGGCCTGCTCCATCATTGGCGAGTGAAATGCGTGCGAAGTATGCAGCTGGCGAGCGCCGACATCACGGCGCGTCAGCGTTTGCTCCAGCAACGCAATTGCCTCCATCGAGCCGGCTACTGTGCAACGCGCCGGTCCATTGACGGCTGCAAGCGCCAAGTCGTCGTTCAGCAACGGCGACAATTCCAGCTCCGACAAAGAAACCGCGAGCATCGCGCCCGGCGCCATTTGTTGCATTAGGCGACCGCGAGCGGCGACCAAGGTGAGCGCATCCTCCAACGAGAACACACCGGCCAGGCAAGCCGCCGTATATTCGCCGATACTGTGACCAATCATCGCGTGGGGCTGAATGCCCCACGCAATCCAACATTGCGCCAATGCATATTCGATTGTGAATAACGCCGGCTGCGCGAAACGAGTCTGCTGCAGCATCTCTTCGGCGTTCGGCATGCCGCCCTCAGGCGAAAAGATCACTTCCCGTAAGTCGAGGCCCAACAACGGTCGCAGAAACGTCGCACAGTGATCAATGTGATCGCGAAAAATGGGTTCGTGCTGATATAGGTCCCAACCCATCCGAAGGTGCTGCGCACCCTGTCCAGGAAACATAAACGCGATAGGCCGGTTCGTTCGCTCTTCGAAGTCGGTTGTGACATGCGCCGGGTCGAGCTTTTCTAGCGCCTCAGCGGCTTCCTCGATGTCGCGGCAGATCACGGTGCGCCGATGCGCCAGACGGCGGCGACCCACTTGCAGCGTAAAACTCACGTCGGCCAAGTTAAGCGTCGGATGCTCCCGTAAGTGTTTAACCAAATTCGTCGTCGCGGTTTCTAATGCCGTTTCGGTTTTGGCCGAGATCGTCAGCAACTGCCACGACCGCGATGAATCCGAGGGCTCTGGCGCGGGCGCTTCTTCCAAGATCGCATGAACATTGGTTCCCCCTATTCCGAATGAGCTGACAGCGGCGCGACGTGGGATGGAATGACTCGCAGGCCATTCAGCCAAGGTGGTGTTGACATAGAACGGACTGCTGGCGAAATCGATTTTTGGATTGGGTCGTTTGAAATGCAACGTAGGCGGAATGCGTTTGTGGTGAAGCGCCAATGTGGTTTTGATCAGGCCGGCCACGCCAGCGGCTGTATCAAGGTGGCCGATGTT
The DNA here is from genome assembly GCA_035539675.1 of Burkholderiales bacterium. GTDB lineage: Bacteria > Pseudomonadota > Gammaproteobacteria > Burkholderiales > DATLHW01 > DATLHW01. The sequence continues at coordinate 13,714 of DATLHW010000008.1, forward strand.
TGTCTTGACCGAGCCGATCGCACAAAAATGTTTTCTTTGCGTCTTCGCGCGAAACGCCTTTGTCAAAGCGGCAACTTCGATCGGATCGCCCAATTCGGTGCCAGTGCCATGCGCTTCGACGTAACTAATGGTTGCGGGGTCGACTCCTGCGCATCGTTGAGCCAGCGCGATTACTCGCGCCTGACCTTCAACGCTGGGCGCGGTGTAACCGGCTTTGTCCGCGCCATCATTGTTGGCGGCCGATCCACGAATTACCGCATAGATGGTATCGCCGTCGGCCAGCGCATCGTCCAGCCGCTTCAGCGCCACAACGCCGACGCCGTTACCAAACACGGCGCCATGCGCATCGGCGTCGAAGGCGCGACAGTGGCCATCCGGCGATCGAATACCGCCTTTTTCAAACCAGTAGCCGCTTTGTTGCGGTAGATCGATGGAAGCGCCGCCCGCCAACGCAATGTCGCATTGATGATCGAGCAGACCCTGACACCCCATGTGCACCGCCAACAGCGAAGTTGCACAAGCGGCCTGCACAGTGAAGCTGGGGCCCTTCAGGTCAAGTTTGTAAGAGACGCGAGTAGCGGCATAATCGGTTCCATTGGCGATCGCCACTGACATGGTCACGTCGTTGGCCGCCTGCAGATTTGTTATCGCATAGACCGGGGCGCCCACGCCCCCATACACACC
>DATLHW010000009.1:0-18753 GCA_035539675.1 Burkholderiales bacterium
AATTGCACGAGCCCTCGCTGGTCTTTTGATCCGTAGGAAAATTTTGTTCCGTCGGGCGTATGAATAACTACGCCGCTCCTTCACAAAATTCCCCTACGAATCAAAATCCGGCGCGATCATCTCGCGAATTTATGAAATATCTGGGCTAGATCAAGGAAGGCTGCGACAAAATGAGCATAATTCCACTAATGGATTAAACGTTTCCCTCTGAACGGCTTCTGTCTCCTGAAGCGGACATGCATGTGGAACACGCTACTTTCAACATGGCGTTCCATCACCGAAAGGATTGAAATGGATATGAATGTAGGAAACATCGATCGTGTCGTTCGGCTGACCCTTGGCAGCGGGCTTATTATTGCAGCCGTGACAGGAGCCATCGGCGCATGGGGATGGATTGGCATCGTCCCGCTGGCAACGGGAATATTTCGATTCTGCCCGGCCTATTCCTTGTTCGGTATAAGGACCTGCAAACAGGTTCAGTGATCATAGATTTTCTTTTGTAAACTACAGAAGCGCAATGCCTATATGCTCGCCTTAATATGAGCAAGTTGGCTTTAACCACGCGGCTTAAATCGATCGGTTTGGCGTTTCGCCAGTGACGGTCCTATCAGAGTTCACACGGGAAACAATCCCATGAAACCATCAAAGCAATTCGATTTCGTTTTGGTCGTACTATTATTTGCGCTACCTAATGTCCTCTACGCAAGCGATCCGCAACGCGAGCAAGAGGTAGTGCGGCGCGGTTCGCAAATAATGCCATTCGACCTGGACCAGACGACTCATTTATTTCAGCCGCTGAAAGACGGTGGCGTACAGCGCGTTGTTGCGAATGATGTGAATAATAAAGAGCAGATCGGCTTGATTCGTGCTCACCTGAAAGAGGAAGCCGCTCGCTTTGCGCGCGGCGACTTCTCCGCCCCTGCAAAAATCCATGGCGCTGACATGCCCGGTATTGCTGAACTTTCCCGTGGCGCGACGCGGATCTTAGAAAGCGTGCGCCATGTCGATCTGCCAAATGGCGCCGAAATCCGCTACACAACAGTTGATAAGGCGTTGATCGACGCGATCCATCTATGGTTCCAAGCACAACTTCACGATCATGGTCGTCATGCAGTTTCACCCGCGAACTAAAGAAGATGCATGCAAAATGTTGATGCAATCGCAATGGCGGTTGATGCGGATTTTTTAGGAGCTGTTGACGTTTTGTGCTGAGGTGATGAAAGAAGAGGAGCAAAACCGCAGAATTAAGGCTCCTACACCGATCACCCTGCGAGTTTGCGATGCCCCGATTAATGCTCAGTGACGAGCTTTGGTCGAAGCTGAAGAAAATTTTGCTTCAACAGGCCATTTACCACAAGCCCGATTTGCGAATGACCGTAGAGGGCATGCTCTATCGTATGCGCGTTGGTTGCCCCTGGCGGGATCTGCCTGATGTCTTCGGCGGCTGGAATTCGATCTATAAGCGCTTCAATGCTTGGTCAGCCGCCGGCAAGTGGCGCAAGGTTTTCAACGCGCTGCTGGTTGATCCGGACTTCGAGTGGGTGTTCATCGACGGAACCTATGCCAAGGCCCATCAGCACAGCGCCGGCGCCGCCAGCGGTCAGCCTGAGGCTGTGGGTAAAAGTCGCGCCGGCAATACGAGTAAAATCCACTTGGCTGTCGATGCGCATGGCTTGCCTGTGGCGTTCGAAATTACAGGCGGTGAGGTCAATGACTGTACTGCCGCCCCCGAACTAATCGCACAAACGCCCTCTGCGGAAGCGATCGTGGCGGACAAAGGCTACGACAGCGAGCGCATCCGTCGTCAGATCGAGGCGCAGGGCGCTCGCCCGGTGATTCCCAGAAAGCGGAACTCCACTCAAGGAAACGCCGATCTGGATCGTGGTCTGTACCGCTACAGACACTTGGTGGAGAACGCCTTTGCCCGACTAAAACACTATCGAGCTGTGGCGTTCCGATACGACAAGCTGAAGCGAAATTACGAAAGTGTAGTCGCCATGGCGTGTGCGCTTCTATGGTTACCCATGTGAAACGTCAACAGACCCTAGAGTGATGATTTTTTCTCGAACAATAATTCTTTATCGTTTATCGTTGAATAGCCTGCTATCTCGACTTTGGCCATTTAAGCCGCCTGCGCCAGCAGGTCGATCAAGGAGCTGCACTGTTGGCGGGTTAAATTCATGGCATCCGCCTCGCGGTTTGAGTTGGCGAAATACCGCGCCGACCAAATGGCGCGCCGAACGATTGCCATGACATCGGAGAAAGTCATCTGCTCGCCTTTGTCATACCAAGCCGCCGTCGCCGGACGCCACGGCACGGAACGGCGCAGATGGTTAGCCATCAAGGCAGGCCAGCGAATAGAGCCCCATCAACACGGGCGTCGTGCGGCCAATCGCGTTGTCCGACCATTGCCGTTGCGTCTCCACGCCGAGATGCGCGCGCGCCTCCTCGAAGGTCACTTCGACATTCCAGCGCAGCACGAACCATTCGATGACGGATGGCGCCGCCATGTCGGCGTCCGTGCTGAAGAAAGCTTCCGGGCGGTCCGGTTTATCGGGGTCAACCGTCAACACCCAGCGAATCCATAACGGTTTCTCACCCGCCTTATACCAGAGATGCCGGCCGGTCAGAATGCGCAGCGTTTTCCGGTCGCCGCCATACCATTTCACCGTGACGTCTCGCCAAGGAAGGCTGGCGTCCTTGGTCTGCTCGGACAAGGACGCGATCCGCTCGCCTTTCGCCGGCTTGCGGCCTTTGCGGCCCGGCGGGACGGACGGCGGCGCTTCATGCAAGTTGGCGTCCAGGCGCAAGCGGGAGATCAACGTGACGCCAAAACCGTTGCAATGATGACCCAAGGCGATGCAGGCGTACGCGCCGTCGCCGATCAACAGCCACGATCGCCTGATCCAGCGCGCGACCAGACGAACCATGACGCGCGTCCAATCGACCGTCGTCCGATGGCGCCGGCCGCGCGCTTCATTCGCTTTCTTCGACGGCGCCAGCACCGTCAGAAACGGCAACGCCCAGGGCCTGTTGCTCCACGGCAACGGAACCAGCAACATCAGGCAGATCCATTTCAATCCCATGCACTTGACCACCGTCTTCTCGCTCGAACGCACGGCGTCCCGGCAATAACCTTTCGCCTTGATCTGCTTGCCGCGGCGTCTTTCCAGCGTTTCGTCCACCAGCACGACGATGGGGAAATCCGCCGGCAGCAGCGCGATCAACAGCCCCAGCAGAATCTTCGCCATCAGCGCGCACGACCAACGATCCCGATTCAGCACCCGGTGGTATTTCTCGAAGCGCGGCTCCTCCGCCTTGCCCAGAATTCGCAGAATCGACGTCACGCTTCTGGCGCCCCGGCACAACAACGCGCCGATGATCATCTCCTGCGTCTTCAGCCAGGTCGGCGTCGTCATCAATGGCGCAAACGCCGACAGAACTGCTACGATTTCCATTGGCAATGGCGGCTCCCTGAATAAGGGTTGATGGTCGGATAAACCAATCTTAGTCGCCATTGCCGGTTCCGCTATCTCGGAGGCGGCGCCATTTGCTCAGCCTTCAAATTGGCCAAAGTCGAGCTGCTATATGTTTTCTCTCAAATGACTTTCCTTTGTGGCCTCAATGGCAAACGAATAGACACGCACAAGGCAGGCTATTCCTGTTCATAGTTGAAACGAAACCCTGTTGGCTGCGTGCATTTTTGCTAGCTGTGTTGCACGCACTATTTGCGCTAAAACGAGTTTGTCGCCTTGTTCTCGTTATTCTGGCTTGCTGGAATAAACAATTAACATTTCTACCACGAATTGGAATTATCGTAGATCCCCACTTTTGCGACGGCGAATGACTGCTTTTAAGAACGGCGGCGGGTGTAATGACCACTTATGGTAAGCCGTCGATTATGGAAATATTTACATAAGGCCGAGCACCAGGAGTACGTACGAAGGGTAAAGCGTCCGTTGTAAGCAGATACCTGCCATTTAGCTAGCACGGGCATGAACGGCAGGATTGGGCACGGAGGCGCCGCTCGGCAAACATCCAATTTCCGTCATTGAGAATGTGCTAAAAATTCACGCGACAGGAGTCGTTCAGGAAAGTGGACTAATCTGGGTCGATTAGTTATTTCCTAACGCAGTAACGAATAGAGGGCGTTGATTGCTTATCGCGACGGTCGCAATAAGGCAGGCATGTCAGTAGTCGCGCAATCGGCTTTCACCAATCCATCCTGCGCCAGAAGATTGTTTGGTCAAAATAACCACGCATTTCATTTTATTCTGCCCTGCGGCGTCAGCGCCTGTCGTCAAATGGCGACGGATTGATGCTTTCGCCCGATTGGTAGAGATAAATAAATCTGTTTATTCGCCAACTAATTGACTCCGCATTGGGTCATTTTTGGCGCCGTTGGCATAATGATTGCGATGGTCCTATCGCCGTTAAACAACAACCATTAGGGGTGCATTTATGAATAATTCAAGACAGAGAACTTCCCTCATCGCTACCATCGCAGCCGCGGTTATCGCGACATTGAGTAGTATGCCGGCGCTTTCAGCCGATTCCACCACAACGACGACAACCGCGACGACATCTTCGACCGCCAGCAATCCCACCAATAAGTTGGTGACAACGTACAGCGCGTTCGCCGGTTCTGACGCAAATGCGAAATCATTGGTGAACGGCTTGCGCACGGGATCCAGCGTTACGTTGTCAGGTTCATCCAGCGGCTCCGGCTCTGGCAGCGGCTCATCCACTACGCCAACATCCACAACCTTTACGCCCGCCACCAGCAAACTGGGGTACGGGAACATCAATATCGCGCTAGCGCTTGCGCAAGCTCAGTTGACCCAGCAGGGCATCACCAATCCAACGCCGGAACAAATTCAGGCCGCCTTGAACGGCGGTAGCGTAACCACATCCACAGGAACCACTGACTTAAAAGGTGTCTTGCAACTTCGAAGCGAAGGAAAAGGTTGGGGTCAAATTGCGAACTCGCTTGGATTTAAGTTGGGTGAAGTGATCAGCGCGTCAAAGACCGACAAGGCTGGAGGGGTAAAGAGCGAGAAAGCCGCCAAGACGGAAAAGACTGAAAAAGCAGAGCGTGCTCAAAAGGCGGATCGTCCGGAAAAAGCAGAGCGGCCAGAGAAAACCGAGCGTCCTGAAAAAGTGGAGCGGCCGCAGAAAGTGGAGCGTCCTGAAAAGGCCGAACGTCCTGGCAAATAATTGTTTTCGTATCGCACCGCATGAGCGCGCAGCCAATCGAGTTGCGCGCTCTTTCTTTATCTCGTCGGAGGAAGATATGTCGATAGCGAAGCAAGCATGTGTATTTGTTGTTGGGGTGTTGGTGGTTGCAACGCAAACCAGCAGAGCTGATGACACCAATCTTAGCCTGGGGGTTGGCGCTAATTACAGTTCTGGCGATTACGGTACTTCAACCACCACACGGATTACTTCGGCGCCGGTTACCGCCCGATTGGATAGCGGCGCATGGACGCTGAAGCTCTCCGTTCCGTACACGCGCATTTCCGGCGGCGCCGACGTTATTCCAGGCGTTGGCGTCACCACCAACACGAATCCTAATAAACGAGGAAGGGGTCGAGGCGGAAACGGCGGGACAACAACCACATCAACAACATCTTCCGAATCTGAATCCGGCATGGGCGATGTCGTCTTCACGGTGACGAATAACGTTTACAACAACGCCGCAGGTCAATGGGGCGTCGATCTTTCCGGCAAAATAAAATTCGGCACCGCTGACGAAGACAAGGGCTTGGGCACCGGTGAAAATGATTACAGTGTTCTTGTCGATCTGTACAAGCAGATCAATCAATGGACGCTATTCGGTGGAGTCGGCTATACCGATCTTGGAAGTTCTGAGTTCATTCAATTAGACAATGTCTTTAGCGCATCCCTCGGAAGCACGTATAAGCTGAACGACGTGAACAGTCTCGGCTTCAGTTTTGACTATCGCGAGAAATCTTCCGACACCGGCTTTTCGCAAAGAGAGATGACGGCATTCGTAGTCCACAAGTTCAACAAGACTTGGAAAGGCCAAGCATATTTATTAAAGGGATTTTCCGACGGCAGCCCGGATTGGGGAGTGGGCGCGTCCGTCACTTACGGCTTTGGTTCGATATAAGTTTGTTTCAAGGCGCTCCGAGGACAGCAATCAAAGCTGGCGGGAGCGCCTTTCCTCAACGGCGAATCAATTCGCCATTTTGTTTCGGCGAGCGATTTGCCAATAAATTGAACTGAGCATTTGTTGATCAACGTCGTACTGGTCAGTCACGGTGAAATAGTTGGATAGAGCCGTTTCAGCTTGAGACGCGCTTTGGGGGTCGTGAACCGCCACTGGATCGGAGTTGCATGCTGGTTGGATTGGCTTTCATAAGCGGCCACCTCCCGCGTCAGCGTCGCCGCATCGGGAATTCGTCGATTGAGGCAGCGCTTGCCAAGCGACGCCAGTTCAATCTCCGCCATATTCAGCCAACTCCCATGTTTGGGCGTGTAATGAAACTCGAATCGCTTCGCCAATCGACGCGCCTCTTCCGGCGCGAAGGCCTCATAGAATGATTTGGCGCCGTGCGTGTTCAGGTTGTCCAACACCACCCGAATGACTGCCGCTGACGCATAGCGTTGCTCCAGCCCTTGCATAAAATGAGCGAAATCCACCGCGGTGTGCTGCGCGGTGACCTCGATATGCCGCTGGCCCGTTTGCGGTTGGCAAGCTACGAACAGATTCGCTGTCCCATTCCGCTGGTAGGCGTAGTCTTCCTTCGCCGGACTCTTCGGTCGGGACGGTAACGGTTCTCGGACATCCTGCAGCAGTTGTTTCGCGCCTTCGTCCATGCAGATCACCGGCCGTTTCTCGTCATAGTCCTCTTCATAGACATCCAGCACGTCCTCCATATTCGCCACATACTCGGCGCTTACCTTCGGAATACACCATTCTTCCTTTTGCCACGGCTTGGTCTCGTTTTTTTTAGCGTTCGCCGCACCGCCTCGTATGAATACGTCTCGGCGAACTCAAGCTCGACGATTCGATCCGCCAGCAATCGCAGCGTCCAATGCTCACGTCCTTCAGGCGGCTCCGAACACGCCAGCGCGATGACCTGCGCCTCTTGTTTTCCATTCAGTTTCGGTTCAGCGCCAGGCCGCGGCAGGTCATGCAAGGCCCCGGATAGCCCGTCCTCGCAGAACCGCCGCCGGATTCGCTCCACCGTCGCCGGAACCACTTCCACCGCTTCCTCAATCGTCGTCTCGCTAACGTTCGCATTCGCCTTCAACAGAATCCGCGCTCGACATAACACTCTGGCCGAATCCTGACCCCGTCGAATCATCCGCTCAAGCAAATCCCTTTCCTCTTCACTCAACCTCACCTGATATTTCAAGCGCGCCATGATCAATCACCCCAGACAACCCCACCTCTGGGTTTGACTCAATTCATACCCTTATAATTCACTGTGACTGACCACTAGTGGTCAGTCACGCTGATTTTTTCTGTAGGAGCGAGCTCCGCTCGCGATTGCGTCCAGGGTTTCGGACGGAAAACTGACGCAACTCTACAGATGGGACATGGAGACATCGCTTCGCGAGCAAGCTCGCTCCTACAAATTCAACGTGACTGACCACTAGCGTATCGTTGACTTCTTTAAAGTGGTCGAGGTCAATGAACATCAGCGCGAGCGGCTGGTTCGCGCGAGCGGCCATTTTTATTTCATGCTTTAGTCGCTCATGAAACATGTTGCGATTCGGTAGCCCGGTTAATAGATCGAAGTTGGCTTGCCGCCAAATAGTTTCTTCAGCCAGTTTTTGGTTAGTGACGGGGGAGAACATGCCGATATGATGTTTCACGCCGCCGTGTTCATCGTAAATGGTGTCAATCCTTAACCATTCGAGATACTCCTTTCCATTCTTGCGCCGCTTCCATATCTTGCCCTGCCAGCGACCGGTTCTCTCCAGCCAATGCCGCATTTCGTCATAAAAATTCTTGCCGTTGCGACAGGAAAAGAGACGCTCGGTCGATTGGCCTATTATGTCCGCTTCGGTATAGCCGGTCAGGTTTGTAAAGGCCGGATTGATAGCGATGATTTTATTGTCGGCATCGATCACCATGATCGCCTCGCCAAGCGCCTGGTAGACCATTGCCGCGAGTCGCAGCTCCCGTTCTGCTTTTCTTCGCTCGGTAATGTCGGTTGAAATGCCGATAATGCCGATCAATTGACCTCGCTCGTCGCGAATAGGGGAGTCGGTCACATGCATCGGAAACGATGTTCCGTCACGACGGCGAACCATGAATTCTCCGGACCAACTGTGACCCGCTCTTAATCGGGTCATAATTTCGAGCGCTTGTTCCTGCGTTGCTTCAGAGGGCGTCACATCAATGATATTACGCCCCACCGCCTCTGCAGCTGGCCAGCCGTAGAGTCTCTCGGCGAATGGGTTCCAATAGATAATCTTCCCGTTAAGATCTGTCGCAATCACCGCCTGTTCCACAGAGGCCAGCAGATGGCTTTGAAAAAGAATGCGATTCTCGGCGTGCTTATGTTCCGTGATGTTTTCATGCACGAGGACAATCTTTAGCGGCTGAGCTTTGGCGAAACAGGTGATTTTTAATTTGAACCAGCGCTGTAACGTTGGCGCATGGCAGGGATATTCCATGGATACCGCGTTAGATTGCCGGGCGATGACCGTGCGTATCAGCGCGGCAGCGGCCGCTGCGGTTTTGTCGCCACTCGCGGCGGCTTTATCGCACACTTCCAAATAATTGACGCCCTCGGACACCAAGTGTGGGCTTTCGCCGTTGGCCACGGCAAAGTCGCGCCATGCTTTGTTCACTGTGAGTATGTAGCCAGACTCATCGATTACTGCAATATGTTCGGCAAGCGCATCAATTGTTACGTCAGAAAATTTTTGTGACGTCTCTAAAACTTTCTTCACAAACCAGATCTCATAACGTCAAGTGTGACGAGTTTCAGAATTTTTACTCTATGTGTTGAAGTATAGAATCGGACGAGACCGCTATCGAGTGCTTACTATGCGGAGCATGGTTACGCTCTTTGTTCATGTTGTTTACGAATATGGGCAATTACCAATCTTGTTCGGGGAGCAATGTGCGCCATCTACGTACGTTCATCCTGGATGACGATCTGAATCAATATGCAGATATGCGTGTCGACCTACTCTATAAACATAGAGGAATCCCCGTTGTTTCTGAGTTAGTCGAATGGAGGTTATATGTCTGTCGCAAAGGTAATTGAAATCACCGCCGAGTCTCCACAAAATTTCGAGGATGCGATTCGAAAAGGAATAGCAACGGCTGGAGAGTCGGTGCACAACATCAAGGGAGCGTGGGTCAAGGAGCAACAGGTCGTCGTGGAAGATAACAAGCCTGCCATGTTCAGAGTGGATTTGAAGGTTACTTTCGTGCTGGATTCATAAAAAGCGTCTAGGGCGCAAGGCCGCTCCCGGAAAAGAGCGTATGCGCCGGCTGATGAATGTTGTCGCGTCTGATCGCATCGATCTGGGGTCGTTGGTCTGCTACGTTGAAATTTAAGGTAACGCCGTATGGCGGAAAAGCGATAGAGCCTTCCGCCGTATGCTAATTTTGAAACGAGCTTGCCTTATTGCGCAGCATACGGCGGAAGGCGCTTCGCTTTTCCGCCCTACGTGTCCCACAAATCCACCGTGACTGACCACAAGTTTAACGTGACTTGCGTCGTGAGGATTTCGGCGATGTAGGTGATGATGGCGTACTATCAACGGATGCTTCGGCTGACATGGCGGAGTTTCCCCTCGGCCGCCCAGTCTGCGGCGCAGGCCACTTTCCTCTCAATTGGGTATCAACCAGTCCCAGGTCTATACCCGTGAGTTCCATCACAACCTGTGAAACTTCATTCTTCACACGAGCCGCGTCGTGCGGATATGCATTTTCCCAAGCGTCAATATCGGCTTGGCTGAATAGTTCGGTGGTGAACCGATGCTTTCGCTCGTTGTAATTCGCGGCAAGCTCCTCGTGCGTCTCCCGGAAGCCCGCCTTTGGGTCCTTTTTGTAGGGGAGAAAGTCATGTCTTCCAACCAGGTAACCGTTTGCGTAAATTTTTTCAATGACTTCGTCCGGTACTAAGGACAGGCGGAAGGCGACTTCCGTGGCTGGCTTAAAAAAACTTCTTGCCGCAGGGGGAATATGATGTAGCGGATCGTCGTGCAAGGATTCGCGGCGCTGGACTATCGGATCGGGTCCCAATTCCCTCTCGCCCCAAATTTCCTTGGAAAAGAGTCTGACAAAGGGACGATTCCTTGGCAGACTGGCTAGAGCGAAAATACTCGGTGGAAGAGTGCCGTCGAACTTTGCAAAGTCCAATAGCGGGCCCCACGTTTTATCTACTGACGAGGAGGGTTCGTCTGTTTTCGTTCCCGTTGACGAATCCTGCATTCGGCTTGTCTTGTGTAGTTGGTTTGCCGCCGCGAAAGTTTTGTCGGGAGGATAAGCATTATCTGGACGCGGCATTGCAATTGCGCGCTCCGCGCTGAGGTTTTTGGGTTGTCCTCCAAATCCCACCATGCCAGCGTTACCGGGATCCACGCTACACGCGCGTATATTTTTTATGGATTCCGGATGTCCGCGAACAAAACCCTTAAGGTCAAACCCGATGTTCGCCAATTCGAAGTTCGCATAGTCCCAGTTGCCATTGAACAAGCCGGCGACGAGTTCCTTCGTCAACTCCTCTTGCATATGCTTTGGCAGCAACTTGGCCATCGTCATCGCGGTATCGATTTGGATCTTTTTCGCCGCCTGTATATCTCGCATCTTTTTCGCGCGGATCCGCGTTTCCAGCTCGGGATTTCCTTCGAGGTTCTCCGCCGCTTCTTCAAGCGCCGTGGCTAACGCTTCCCGGGCTTCCGCTTCGGCTTCTTCTGCCGTCGTCATGTTTTCTTTTAGTCGGTCATACCAAGTCATCCTCGTTTCAAACGAGGCCCGGTTCACTTTTCGCTCGTCAAGGGACGCCAAAACTTTATCGAGCGCCTTCTGTTCCTCGTGAGTCATTTGCTTCCGCTCGGCGGGTTGCGTCGAACGGTCTTGATCTTCCGCACTTACGGGGCCGATGTCCCACTCGCGGCAGGCGCAATCAATAAGATCTCTCATGAGCGATTCGTCCCGAAGTACGACGCCCAGGTCTTTGAAGTCGCGATTCATGGTCGATACGATGCAGGGATATGTCGCTGGATTGCGGCCTTCCACGTAATCATCCCTGGTTTTGGAATTGAACTCGAACCCCGCCTGATGAACGCCGAACGCTATACGAACTTGTGGGGCGTTACCCACAAGGCGATGGAGCGCTCCTGCGACCGCTTCGTGATTGATGTTCACTCCGCCGTACTTGGGCGACTTTGCCCGAAGCTCCTCTGAAGGATTTGAAGCATCTTCTCTTTTGGGAATCAATACGACGGCCGCGCGCGTGGCTACTTGCCCCACGGCAGTCGATACAGCGGGGTCTTTTGGTTTGTATTGCAAGGCATTGACGAAGAATGCGGGGTCCCTTGCGAGATTCCGTATTTCCTGCAGCACATTTTCGTGCTCCGGGTCTCGAGGAGGAGATTCGCTGATGAGTGGCTCGATGACTGTGTTAAGTGTAATTGGCGGCCTCGGCGTCTTCAACTGCAACGGCGGGCGCTGTGTCTCCAGCGGTGAACGTGTCTCCGGCAGTGTTATTGGCGGTAGCGGAGACCTACTACTTCCAATAATGAGGGCGGGGAAACGATTATCCTCTTCTACGTCACCTACGCCTTGAGGCGAAGACGTCTCCTCGTTTGATGTCAGTGGGATGCGCGTTGGCGTTTCCTGCGATTGTTCTACCGTGGCGACTACCCCATCGGTATCGGGACCGTCGCCTCTCAATCCTACTGATGTTGAGGTGGTCGTGACTGGCGCCAGGGGAATAACGCCGCCAACAGGCGCATCTTTATCATTGCGAAAAAGGCTCCTCGCCCACTGGAGCGAGCCACGTTCGTTCCCCGCCCATATTTTTAGCCAGTCTGGACGATGCTTGAGCAACCAGTCCGGGCGATTTTTCCATTCGAAAGCCATGTCCCCTCCAGCTTTTAGGTTGAACGCCATGAGGAATCAGCAAGCTTTCCCCGGCTTTGGGGAGCATGTTTTTAAATAAAACTTCGGATATGTTTATTCATTAGGCTGCGGCGCCATTGGGGGGAATATTAGACTTCTTTCGAAACCGTAGCGAGCGGCCCGAGATCAAGCCGAGAAGCGCAGGGTGTAGCAGGGGTTTCGGGGAGCATGCTCCCCGCCTGCGAAACGGTTTGCGCGTGCAAGCGCAAACGCGCCCTGCAAGGGTACGAATAGTACGTTGAGCATCGCAGGCTTGATCTCGGGCTGCGCAGTAGGTTTCGCAAGAAGTCTATTTATTTTCCTTGAGGGCCTAGGCATCCCTGCGCTAAACGCCAATGGCCAACATTGGTCGCGACGTTATCCCAAAGTGCGCTACCGAGTTTACGCCATGGCGAGCCTAAAATGGGGTCGATTTATGGCTTGGCGCATCGCCAATTGCGCTCTCATAGATGCTGGGTATATTGGTTCGATACGCGGCGTAAACTGGTGGAATGCGTCGCAAGGCTCCTTCGATTCCACCTGCGACTTTACCGAGGACGGTTTCACAGCCTTCTTCACAAAAATCCTTATAAAGGAATGGCCATGGAGGTGGATTTTCTCGCGCATCATCCGGCGTCCGCGCCAATTGTCGGCCAATGGTTATTCGAAGCATTCTCCCCTGTCGAACCAGGCGTATCGCTGCTTCAGTATCAACAACGAATGATCGAACGATTAAGCGTTGAGGGATCGATGGTGGCGTGCGTGTCTTTGGAGAATGGGGTGCTCGCAGGAACAGCCAGTCTTATTGAAGATGATGGAATTGCAAGTTGCGCGGATCTGTCGCCATGGCTGGCGGACGTTTACGTATCTCCGCCTTACCGAAACGGCGGCCATGGCGAAGCGTTAACGCAATTCATCATCGAACATGCGAAGCGTTGCGGTCACCGCCGTTTGTATTTATATACGGCGGATCGTCAGGCGTTTTTCGCCAGCTTGGGTTGGAGGTTGCTCAAAGAGGCGGATCACCACGGCGTGCGTGTTTCGGTAATGGAGTTGGCGTTGTGAGCGTTGTCCAGTTAGGGACTCTCGAATAGGTTCTTAGCCCACATCGCCACTACTGCGCTCCACGCAAGACGTCACCTGCCGCGGTTAACTCTTCCGCCGGCCAACATGTTCCGTGATCAGCGCTTCCAGCCTGACGGAATCAAGCGGCTTGGTCAGATGCACGTCAAAGCCCGCCTCATGCGCAAGTAGCTTGTCCTTTTCTTGCCCCCACCCGGTGGCGGCGAACAACGACATCTTATGACCCCAAGGCGCTTCGCGAATCCGTTGCGCCACCTCATAGCCGTTGAGGTCGGGCATGCCGATGTCCAACACGATCGCATGCGGTCTGAATCGCTCCGCTTCCTCCAAGGCGTTTTTTCCGCCGGTGGCGGTGCGCGTCTCGTGGCCGGATAGCTGGAGGAGGATGGCGACCGCTTGCGCGGCGTCAGCGTTATCGTCGGCGATCAATATTCGATAGTGTGGCGCGTGGGCTGGATCTTGCTGCTGTTCCAACGTGGCGGCTGTCGCTTGTCTATAAGTCCTGATAGGGCGGGGTAGCCCTACCCGGAAGCAACTCCCTTTGCTCAAGCCTTCGCTGGCGGCGGTCACCCATCCGCCATGCAACTCCACAATACCTCGCACAAGCGCGAGTCCAATGCCTAGACCGCCGTTGGATCTGTCATGCGCATTTGTTTCCTGAGCAAACATCGTAAACAAATGGTCGATGGCGAACGGATCTATCCCGATGCCGGTGTCGGTGACCGTGACCACTACTTCCTCGCTCGTCACCTCGACGCCGAGCGTGATACTGCCGCCTGGGTTGGTGTACTTCACCGCGTTGGTCAGCAAATTCGATATGACTTGACTGAGCCGCAAGGGGTCGCCATCGACCGTTACCGAGGGGGGCGGCATGGTAAGCGAGAACGTGTGATTGGCGGCGTCCATGAGGGGACGGGTCGCCTCCAGTGCGGATTCGAGGATGGTCGCCAACGCTACATGTTGTTTACGTAACGTGAGCCGTCCGAGCGTCAATCGGGAAATATCGAGCAGGTCGTCAAGCAATATGCCCATGGATTTGGACTGCCGTTGAACGACTTGCGCGGCCCATTGGCGGCCTTCGGCGTCCAGATCCGGCGATTGCAACAATTGCGCCGCGCTACTTAGCGACGCGAGAGGATTTCGTAGCTCATGCGAAAGCGTTGCGATGAACTCATCTTTCTGGCGATCGGCGTTGGTGAGTGATTGCCTAGTCCGCACCTGTGCGGAAATATCGCGGAAATAGCAGACGACGCCGTATCGGCCGTTTGAGAGTGGGATGCGATTGATTTGCCACTCGTAAAACTTCGGCGTCCCGCCGTCGAGGCGTTCCTCGATGTGCTCGGGAACAATGCAGGGCTCGCCGGTTTCAAGCGTATGGCGGAATCGTTCGACGATCTCATCCGCATACGCTTGTGGTCCCAGCATGTGCATCACTTCGCCAAAGTCTCTGCCAATTAGATTGGCGACATTTTCAAAAGTCGGAAGCGCGGTTGGGTTCACTTGGCAAATACGGAAGCGCCAGTCGACCAGGTAGATGCCGAGCGGCGCCTTGTCGATGAGTGTCTGCAGCTGAGTTTGGCTTGCATGAAGCGCTTCTTCCGCCCGCTTGCTTTGGGTGATGTCCCTGAAAAGGATCGCGACTCGGTGCTGTTCAGGCTGTCCGATTCGAAAAGCGTATACGTCGAACCAACGTTGCTCCAGGGCTCGGGCGCCGCTCTCGAAACGCATGGGCTCGCCGGTGAGGGCGATTTTTCCGTAGATTTGATACCAATACTCTTCGTGATCGGGTCTGAGTTTGCGTATCCATTGGCCTTCGGCGTTGGCCAGTCCCGTGTGGTTTTCAAAAGCTCTATTGATTTCAATAAAGCGATAGTCAAAGGGCTTGCCGGTATCGTCGAAGGCCACTTCTATGACGCAAAAGCCCTGATCGATGGAGTCGAACAACAAGCGATACTGCGCCTCGCTGTTACGGACAGCTTCCTCGGCGCGCTTGCGTTCGGTCAGATCCAGAACGAATTCCACGCCTTCGTTCTCACTGATTTTCTGCGCGGCGAATAACGCCCACCAACGTGAACCGTCCTTGCGTAGATATTGTTTTTCGTACGGAGAGGTGCGCCCAGTGGCTTTAAATTCCTCGACGGCGCGTAGGGAAGCCGGCATCCATTCTGGTGGCGTCAGAACGTCCCAGCGCAACAAACCGGCCTTTTCATCCTCGCGACTAAAGCCGCTCATCTTTAGAAACGCGTCATTGACTTCCGTGATGCGGCCGTCTGTGTTGAAGAATATGACGCCAACAGTTTCAATCTGAAAAGTGCGGAGGAAGCGTCTATGGATTTCGGGCAAGATTTCCTCAGCCTCCGTACGATCACCAAAACGTTCGGTTACGTCGACCTCGTGCGCTGCAAAGCGCGTAGTGTCCTGCACAGTCATGAGCACGCCATTAGCGCGCCCATCGTCGCCGAGTACAGGGCTGCAGGCCAGCGTGAAAAGACCTGCCTCCGGAGCATCTGAACCGTTGCGGATCAGCCGCTGATTTTCCAATGTGAACGATTTTCCCCGCTGCATCACGCTTTCGTGAATAGCGGTATCGAAATCCCACATGCTTGATTCGCATTCATGAATAGGCCGTCCGAGGCATTCCTGGCGCTTATCGTCCATCAGTTTGTGGTATCCGTCGTTATAGATCTGTGTAAGGTCTTCTCCCCATAGCAACAATGCCGGCGTTGGCAGGCGCAGAACCGTGCCGACCAACGTTTTCAGGCTTTGCGGCCATTTGGAAATGGCGCCTAGTTTTGTCGTCGACCAATCGTGCGTCGCGATGCGCTTGCCCATTTCACTTTCGGGAGAGGACAACGACATGAAATGCGTCATCGGGTTTCCTTCTGGATTTCTGGTCTTTGGCCCGTTTTATAAATAAATAATGGACCAAAATTAGGATTGCTTATCCGCGTTATCCCAACGGGTGGGACTTTGGCGGCCGTATTTGGGCGGATGCAAACTCGACTTTGACAATAGTTATAGAAAAAAATCTTCCGTGGCGCCTGCGGAATCACTTATGTCCGTCACATGGGATGTACCGTCGTTCGTATGGCAGGAGCCGACCGTGCAAGGGCGGATAAGCGGGAGCGCTATTTGCTTATCTTGCAATTGTTAATCCATGAGTTCACCAGAAGTCCCCCTCTAGGTAGCGAGGCGTCGGATCAGGAAGCTGATGCGGATTTGAAATTTTTACAAATTCGCCGACGCTTTTACCGGTGTTGATAAGCATCCCGGTAACGGCAGGGTCTCCATGATGTTCCTTCATCGCAAGGAGGATTCAAAATGCAAGCAAGTCAACGTTCCGCCCTTCAAGGCAAACGGGTCGCTGTGTTGATGACCGACGGCGTCGAACAGGTCGAGTACACCGGTCCACGCGAATTTTTAGAACAACATGGCGCACGGGTCACTCTGGTCTCGCCCAAGCCGCAGGGTGAGGAAATTCAGGGCTTCAATCATCTTTCCCCAGGCGATCGCTTTAGGGTCGAAATGAATGTCAGCGACGCTCACGCCGGAGACTTCGACGCGTTGGTGTTGCCCGGAGGCGTCGCCAATCCGGACCAACTACGGCTGAGCGCCGAGGCGATCGCCTTCATCCGCGAATTCGCACGCGAGGACAAGCCAATCGCAGCCATCTGCCATGGCCCGTGGACGCTCATCGATGCAGGCATTGCCCAAGGCAAACGCCTGACCAGCTGGCCCAGCCTGCGGGAGGATCTACGCAACGCCGGCGCCGAATGGACAGACGAACAGGTGGTGGTGGACGGCAAGCTCGTGACCAGCCGCAAGCCCGATGATATTCCGGCGTTTGACCAGGCGTTGTTACAGGAATTAACTGAAGGAGGCGCATCGAGAGATCAATCCACCGAACAAATGCCTAAAAGCATGACGGAGGGTGAACACAACGTGCAAGACGAACCGGGGATTCAGCAAACGGGTTAACCGGCTGGTTAGTCTCGGTGAATTTGCGGGATATGCGCGGAGCTTTTTCTCCTCCCCCTTCCTACGGTGCTTGCAACATTTGTCATTCTGAGGAGGCGTGACGAAGAATCTGGTGTTTAACTCTGGTCGAAATATCGTAAAGGCAGATTCTTCGCTATCGAGACTGTAAAAGAATCGTCGCGAGCAGCCCGAGTTTGCAGCGAGGAACGCCACAACCTTCGTCCGAGGCGCCTCTCGACGAAAACGCTGAAGCCGCAATTCGCCAGCACTTCAAGGAAGATGAAATTATTCTGAGGAGGGCGATACCTGAAGCCGACAAGAAAAATAACAGCTTCACCGTCTATCCATTTTACCGGGCGGACGACATGAATCTTTTCGCAATGCGTTCCGAGAGCGGCGGCAAGATATTGATCATTGCGTTGACTGACGCCCAGCTTGAAGAATCGAGGTTAACCGTTCGCCAAATCGCTACCATCTCGGGATTGGTTGATAAGAATCGAACGCGGCCTTTCAAAGAAACGGTACCGCTTGGGCGTCGTCCGGAAAGCGCTAAGGAACGTGTACGAAATAACTTCCCGATTTATCCTGCGTCTAGCGGGCGCGCTACTGCGTTGCTCCTTGCTTATGTAGTCTTGCTACACCGCACTTCGGAGATAGCGCCTCTTGTGCCCTCCGGGTATGTATCGCATCCCGCTAGACTTGTCTAAATCGGGAAGTTATTCCGTACACGTTCCTAAACCAGATGCTCCTGGAGACTCACGGACGAAACGACGAAGGATGGAGTAGGGCGGATGTTCCAGGACGAGGCGCTACTCTCTCGTTTCGTTGGACCCATCGCCGATAGGCGTTTCGGCCATTGTCATTTCCGGATTTCTCCGTTACAAGTTGGCTCCGCACGATTGTAAGGCCCGACCGCGAGGCGTACGATGCAGGCTTCCATGGTCGGCGAATTCTTTGAGTGCGGTGGGCCGCCAGCGCTCACGCGGCATGTAAATCCATTTCCAAATTAATTAGGTGCTTTGTCAGCGTCGCTTTCCGTACTATTTGTGTCCTCGCGTCGCATTAGTCGTATAGGCATCAAAGGCGCCTAAGTAGGTCCGGTTTTCGGCGCCTTGCGTCACTGCTATTTAATGGAATCAGCCTTTAAATGGAGCGATGAAAACCATGTCCACAGCCCCTCGTTGTTTAGCATCCCATCCCGTTAAAGAAATCCCATCTAGTTACCGTGCGCTTATGTATCCATTGTTGGCGCTGCTGGCAATGGCGCTGATCTGGCTGCCTGCCGGCGCTTCGATGGCGGAAACCTTCAAGTTTGGCGGTACTGGCTCAGGGTTAGGCGCGATAAGGATCCTAGCAGACGCATACGGGAAGACCCACCCGCAGTTTTCCTTAACGATCGTTCCGAGCCTCGGCAGCAGCGGGGGCCTCAAGGCCTTGGATGCCGGCGTCATCCACATCGCTGTGATCAGTCGCTCCCTCAAAGCGGAGGAAACGGCCAAAGGCATGACGGCGGTCGAGTATGGAAAGACCCCGTTTGTGCTGGCGACAACCAAGCAAAACGTTAGTGGTTTGACCCTGGCGCAGATCGCTGC
>DATLHW010000010.1:0-10167 GCA_035539675.1 Burkholderiales bacterium
ATGTGTTGTGCGAATCCTGCCCGACTTGCAGCGGCCGCAGCCAAATCAAGACGGCGCAAACCGTTTGCTACGAAATTCTGCGCGAAATCCTCCGCGCCGCGCGTCAATTCGAAGCGAAGGAATACCGCATCCTCGCCTCGCAAAAAGTCATCGACCTGTTCCTGGACGACGAATCGCAGAGTCTCACCATGCTTTCCGATTTCATCAGCAAACCGATCTCGCTACAGGTGGAGTCGCAATACATGCAGGAGCAATACGACGTCGTGTTGGTGTAGTAAGAGGAAAGAGTAGCCCGGATTACGCTGCGCTAATCCGGGCCACAGGTCCGGAATTCAAATGGAAGCCGTATAAGACGTTATCTTGGCCCGGCTCTCCACCACAATGCGAATTGAAATTCGCGTTATGTTCTTGTGATTCGATCCGTCCATGCCATGCAAACTGCCGACACCACGAAGGTCAGATGGATGATGACCTGCCATAGCATCACCGAGTCCTTGATGTTGGGCGCGTTGATGAATGTTTGAAGCAGATGAATCGAGGATATGCCTATCAAGGCAGTCGCCAGTTTCACCTTCAATACGCCCGCGTTCACGTGAGATAGCCATTCAGGCTCATCCGGATGATTCTTTAAATTCAGCCGTGAAACGAACGTCTCATATCCGCCAACAATGACCATGATGAGCAAGTTGGCGATCATGACCACATCGATCAAAGTGAGCACAATCAGCATGAGCTCGGTTTCCTTGAGCTCCGGCGCCTTGTGGACGAGATGCCACAACTCGATCATGAAGTGATAGACGTAAACGCCTTGGGCGACGATCAAGCCGAAATAAAGCGGCGCTTGTAGCCAACGGCTTAGAAAAATAGCGTTGCCAAAAAAACTCCGAGAGGGAGTCGAAGAAGAAGAGGAAGAAGAAGGTTGTTTCATACAGAATGTTTAAATGTGGCAGGTGACAAAGATTGCGAATCTTATCATTTCCCGATAGCGACCTATTTAACCTCAGGCAAAAACATCGCCGTCTTTCCGGTGATGTAATAGACGATCAGGCCGATCCACTCGTGCGCTGCGTAGCGAATATCCTGCAACGAATCCAGTAAGCTGAGGGATGGCCCCCAGTCGTCCTTCCTCGCCTGATAATCGCATGGCATCGGAACGACGTTCCAACCAAGGCTTCGGAAGATGCCAACCGAGCGCGGTAAATGCGCGGCGCTGGTGACAAGCAACCATGTTTCGTTCGGCTTGGGCGTCGCGAGACTCTTGCTTAAGACTGCATTTTCGTAAGTGTTCCGAGACTTCGACTCATACAGGACGCGATCGGGATCGAAGCCTTGTTCCTTTAGAAACAATTTCACCACGTCGGCCTCGCTGACATCCTGATGTAGCAACAAACCAGAACCGCCGCTGAATACCAGCTTTGCATCGGGATACTTGCGCGCGAGTCCCAGGAAAGTCGTCATGCGTTCAGCGTGTCTATTCATGGCTGGCTGTCCATAGTCGCGAGTAATCAACGTTTGTTGCGCACCGCCCAGCATAACGATGCCGTCCACCTTCGTTTGAGCCAAATCAGGAATAGGAAAGCGTTGCTCCAAGGGAATCAGCAGCAATTGGCTGATGGGAAAGACAAGAATGACGACACAGGCCGCGCAGACAACCGCAAGCAACCATAGCGCGGCGGAACGCCTCCCTCGCCAGAGCTGTAAAGTTGCAGACAAGACCGCGAGAAAAATTACATTCAGGGGATCCAGCAGGAAACCAAGAATTTTGGAGAGTTCGAAGAAGGACATGAATGACTGTTATGGTTTTTTGTTAGAGAAAGTGGATACATTCGCAAGCAAGCTCGCTCTTACGGGAACGCACGGCTGCGGGAAGCGCAATCACCCACCACTAAGCGCGCATACGATCAATATTTTGTCCGTGGGATTCAAGCTCTCTTCGATACCGTTCGCCTGCGTTTGATTGATGAATATCTTGATGTGCCGACGGATACCGCCTTGTTCGTCGATAATGCGAAAACGCATTCCCGGATAACGGTTATCCAGCACGGCGAGCACATCGGCCAAGGTCGCACCATCCGCACTAACCTCGCCTTTTCCCTCGGTATAGGAATGTAATGCTGGCGGAATGATGACCCTCATTTGAACTCAGCCGCCTCAAGGGAATAGATTTCCGGAAGATAACGTACGAGACAACGCCAGGATTCGCCTTCGTCATTGCTTCCCCAAACTTCGCCGCTAGTCGTACCGAAATAAAGACCCACTGGCGCATGAGTGTCGTTACACATCGCTTGGCGCTTTACCGTGAACCACCCGTCCTGCGCCGGCAAGCCGTTACTCTGCCGGCTCCACGTCTCGCCCGCATCGCGGCTAATGTAAGCTGCGGGCTTTCCGCCAGGGCTTACGCGGGGCCATACCGTCGTCCCGTCCATCGGGAAAACCCATACGGTATTCGGATCACGCGGATGCAATTCGATGGGGAAACCAATATCGCCCACGTCGGCCGGCATGTTTTTCCCAATTCGAACCCACACGCCTTCCGGCCGACTCATGCGGTAAATGCCGCAATGGTTTTGTTGATAAAGCCTATCCGGCGCCAGCGGGTGCAGCCGCATGCAATGAGGATCGTGTCCATACGACGCATCCGGATCGGGCAGAAAATCGGCGGAGCAGCCTTTATTCAACGGCTGCCAAGTATCGCCCCTATCCGTCGATTCGAACACGCCGCCCGAGGACATGCCAATGTAGAGATGCTTGGGATCGCGAGGATCGACATTGATGGAATGCAGTGTGGCACCGCCCGGAGGGCCCTCTTGATCGCCGCCTACCCATTCATAGCGCCGAGGGTTCTCGTTAAAACCCGCGACGCCCTCCCAGGTCTTGCCGCCGTCTTCGCTACGAAACAAGCCTTGCGGCGAAGTACCGACATACCATACGCCGGGCTCGGATGCGTGGCCCGGCGTAAGCCAGAAGGCGTGGTCCACCACCAACGCTTTCGAACCCTCCGCGGGTTTGTGGAATGCTGGCGGCTTTTCCGCTTCCTGCCATGTTCCTCCGCCATCGGTCGAACGCAAAATAGTCGGGCCGAGATGGCCGGTGCGAGCGGCCATTAGTAACGTCTTGCCATCGCGCGGATCGAGCATCATGTGGTGAACGATGTTGCCGAGGTGAAGCGGCGCTGAGACTTTCCACTGGCCTCTCGCAGAATCGCTCGCGAGCAAAAAGCCGCCCTTGCGAGTGCCGATCAAGAGCGTGACTGGGCCACTGGCTGGGGTGGAATTCGTTTTGGGAAACACCATAGTCGACTCCTTTACCAGAACAATATTCAAACGTGTTGATCTGCTTCTTCCACGAATACGCCCTCTCCCTTGAGGGGAGAGGGGCTCTAGTCGGACTTGCGCGGGTACCAATGCCTTGAAGGAGGAAGGGCCTACTAAACAAAAACCGTAAAAAGGTCAGCGCCTATAGCAACCCTTACTTCACCACCGGCGCAACAACCGGCTTCGTCTTATCCAGAATAGTCATCGCTGATGAAACCATCGTCGCCACATCCGTCAAATTACTCGGGACGATCAGCGTATTGCCGACCTTGGCCAAATTCCCAAACGCGCTGATATAAAGCTCCGCAACCTTCAAATTGGCCGCCTGCAATCCGCCTTCCGAGCCAATAGCCGCGGCAACCTGACGCACTGCATTCGCCGTCGCTTCCGCCACGGTGGTAACGGCAACCGCCTCGCCGTGCGCTTTATTGATGGCCGCCATCTTTGCTCCTTCCGAGGTCAGAATAGCGGCTTGCTTTTCACCTTCGGCAAGGTTGATCTCTTCCTGCTTCTGGCCTTCGGACTTCGCGATCAACGCGCGTTTTTCCCGCTCCGCCGTGATTTGCGCCTGCATTGCGCGAAGAATCGATTCCGGCGGCGTCAGGTTCTTTATTTCATAACGCAACACTTTCACGCCCCAAGTACGACCGGCTTCATCCAACACGGCGACCACTTTGGTATTGATCTCGTCGCGACTTTCGAACGTGCGATCCAATTCCATCTTGCCCACCTCGGAACGCAACGTGGTTTGCGCGAGTTGGGTGATGGCGTCGATGTAATTGGATGAACCATAAGACGCCAGGCGAGGATCGGTCACTTGGTAGTAAATAATGCCGTCCACCGCCAATTGCGTGTTGTCCCGGGTGATACACACTTGCTCCGGCACATCGAGCGGCACCTCCTTCAGCGAATGCTTATAGGCGACCCGGTCAATGAAAGGAATAATGACATTCAGCCCAGGCTCCAGGGCTGCATGATATTTCCCCAATCGCTCAATCACCCATGCGTTCTGCTGAGGAACAACCCGCACTGACTCCACCACAAAAACGATGGCGGTCGCCACCAGAAAGAAGGGGATGGCGTACCCGCGAAGCCCCGGAACTGCGGCGAGGATAATGCTCACTACGACAATCGCAAGAAGTTTGGCGATCATGCTTTTCCCTTTTCAATGTTGATTTTGGTTGGTGACACTTGAAACTGTCCGCCTTCCGATCCGCAGATGTAGAGGGCGTCATTCGTCTTTGCCGGCGCATCGCCTACGACATGCGCATCCCAGCTTGCGCCACGGTATTTCACTCGGGCGATTCGTGCGGCTTCATTGCTCCAGGACTCAAAGATTACCGCCTGACCAAGGTCTATGTTGTTCGAACCCGGCGCAAGATCTTTATGACTCCTGCGCCAATGATTAACGAGAAATACCCCGGCGACTCCAACGACGCTGGCGATAATCGCTTGCACGGAATAGTTAACGCCAAAATAAGCGGCAAGAGCCCCGGCAAATGCTGCGCCTCCCAGCACCAATAGATAAAACGTGCCCGTTGTAAGCTCGACTGCGACTAGAACAAAACCAACGACAATCCAGATTACGTAGCTTTCCATATTGCCCTTTGTCTTTTGTTTAATTAATTTTGCAACAGACCACCGACGTGTACGAACTCGCAAACTACTATAAATTTTATCCGAGCCGCATGTGCTCTATCTTAATGCAATGATCCATCACTACCTGCATGCCGGCCGCGCGCGCTTTGGCGGCCGCCGCCTCGTTGATCACGCCGAGTTGCATCCATAACGTCTTGGCGCCAATGGCGATGGCGTCGTCGACGATAGGCATCAGCTCGGTTGGCTTGCGGAAACAATCGACCACATCGACAGGCTCGGGAATGTCACGCAGGGAGGCATAGCACTTCTCGCCTAACACTTCGGCGTATGCAGGGTTGACGGGAATAACGCGGTATCCCTGGCGCATCAGATATTGCGCCACACCATGACTCGGCCGAGCGGGATTAGTGGAAAGTCCCACGACAGCGATTGTGCGAGCCTCTTTAAGAATCTTGCGAATGGTTTCGATATCGCCCATGACTATTTCTCATCAAATAGGACTTACACAAAATCGCGCCGGCAAGGCGCGCCGACACAGACAGTACGAACAGTACGGCAAGGAGGCGCAACACCGCCGGGGCGGTTTTGCGTAAGTCTTAATAAAATCTGGTAAGCCATTCGGCCACTAGACAAGGCTTTTCCGCCCCGTCCCGCTCCATGACCACATGCCACGTCAATTGCATGCCGTTATCCGACGCGGTTTCCATCGCCTGCAATACAAAGCGTGCGCGAACTCGAGCGCCGACAGGTACAACATCGGGAAAGCGCACCTTGTTGAGCCCGTAGTTCACGCCCATACGAATGGTTGTGAGCTTGAGAGATTCATCCAACATTCTCCCCAGCAGCGATAACGTAAGAAAGCCATGCGCAATCGTCGAGTTGAACGGCGATTCCCTTTCCGCGCGCGCGACATCCACATGTATCCATTGCCGATCGCCAGTCGCCTCCGCGAAAAGATTGATATGTTGCTGCGTGACGGTCAACCAATCACTGACGACCACCTCTTTGCCAATTAGATCTTTCAGTTGTTCGCTGCTATCCAGAGTGATTTGTGGCATGAGAGCGTTGCTATTGGTCTGGAGATTGCGCTTTTAGAAGCTGCCCTGCGGTCATATTGAAAAACGCGGACCCGGCAAGATTCTGCCCACCATCGCAAACAACCACGCTACCGGAGATGTAAGAAGCCAGCGGCGAGGCCAGGAACGCCGCCGTCTGTCCAATATCGTCCACGGTTCCCATTCGACGCACTGGCACGGTGTTTATCAGCTTGTCCTTCAACGCCGGATTGGACAGGCGCTTCATCCCCTCTGTTCCCTCGATTGGACCGGGCACGATGCTATTCGTGCGAATGCCATAGGGACCCCATTCGATCGCGAGATTTTTCATCATCATGTCGATGCCCGCCTTCGCCGCGCCGACATGTGCTTGAAAAGCATGCGGCATATAAGCCATGCCGGCAGATATGTAGATGATGCATCCCTTCGTCTCTTTCAATTGCTCGAAAGCGGCGCGAGAGGCGTTGAATGAGCCAAGCAGATCGATATCGACGACGGTTTTAAAACCATTCGCGGAGAGCTTTTCTGCCGGCGCCAGAAAATTACCCGCGGCGCCGCAAACCAGCGTATCAATTGAACCCAATTCCGCCTTGCTTCGCGCGAAGGCGGCTTCCAGTTGATCGAACTCCCGCACATCGGCGGTTACCGCGCAAACCTTAGCGCCTAGTGCGCGAAGCTCAATCGCTGCGTTATCCAGCTTCTCCTGCGTCCTACCGCAGATGGCGACATTCGCGCCCAACGCCGCAAAATTCTTGGCGACGCCCAGATTAATTCCACTGCCCCCGCCAGTCACAAAAACGGTTTTTCCCTTGAACAGATCCGCCGCGAAAATTTGTTTAACTAGCATGTCGCTCCTTAGAGCCTGTTATGAACAATTTCGCCCTTGCGTTTGGGGCGGATTGGGTGCAGTACAAGGCGCGAGGAGCGCCGTTTAGTCATTCTAAACAAGGGACGAGCGGCCCTCTCCCCAACCCTCTCCCGCGTAGGTGGGAGAGGGAGCAAACGTTGAAGGCCTTTTGTCTTGCTGCCGTAATGCGCCCAATCCGCCCCAAACCCTTCGGGCAGCCCTGCCGAGCTGCCCGTCTGCCGCGTTGT
This sequence comes from Burkholderiales bacterium, assembly GCA_035539675.1. Classification (GTDB taxonomy): domain Bacteria; phylum Pseudomonadota; class Gammaproteobacteria; order Burkholderiales; family DATLHW01; genus DATLHW01. Next base: position 7,064 of record DATLHW010000010.1, read on the forward strand.
GGCTCGCTTGTTTAGAACAACTAAACCGCGCTCCCCACGCCTCGCATACGGGCGCTCGGCAGGGCTGCGCAAGGGCGAAATAGTTCATAACAGGCTCTAATTGAATTTAGAGTAGTCGGGCGGTCGCTTTTCCTGAAACGCCTTGAACGCCTCCTGCGCCTCCGGCGATTGGAGTTGCCTGACAAAGTGCACGGCCTCCTCGCCCATATGTCGAGCCACAAGGTCAGCGCCGTTTTTTTTCATCAACATCTTCGTTAAGCGCAATGCGGCGGGCGGTTTGCCGGCCAGTTTTTTCGCGGTGGCCATTGCAGCCGCCAACTCTTCACCATCGCCAGTCACTTCGCTGATCAGTCCATATTCATGCGCCTTCACAGCGGAAAAAGCCTCGCCGAGCAGCAACAACTCGGCAGCGCGTCGGTATCCGATCAGGTTAGGAAGCAGCAGACTCGATCCCGCCTCGGGAACCAAGGCGAGATTCACGAATGGCAGTTGGAATCGAGTGGTCTCTGCGGCGTAGACGAGGTCGCAATGCAACAACATCGTCACGCCGATTCCGACCGCAGGGCCGTTCACGGCAGCGATCACAGGCTTGGCCGCCGTGCTGATCGCCACGAGAAACTTGAACACCGGACTCTCTTCTCCAGCAGGCGGATTTTTCATGAAATCCTGCAAATCGTTACCGCTGGTGAATACGTCGGAACACCCATGAATCAGAACAACACGTATCGCCGAGTCACGCTCCGCTTGCTCGAAAGCAGTCGCCATTTCCGCATACATGGCGACGGTCAACGCATTCTTCTTTTCCGGGCGATTCATCTGAATGCGAAGAATGCCATCTTTGACTTCGGTGATTATCTCCATGATTCTCTTTCTCGAATGACCTCGCGTGTCCCGGAAAAACAACTGTGAAGACAAGAAAAATCCGCTACGCCCGTCTAACGACAAGGCAGGGGGAGGAAACAATGATTACGCCCTTATATCCGGCGTTAACAACTTCTCAAGGGTGAATATTTGATCTTTGAGGTAAAGCTTGCGTTTTTTCAGGCGACGCATTTCAAGTTCATTGATTTCCGGCAAATCGGCGAGGCGCGCAATCGTACTGTCCAACTCGCGATGTTCTACTTGCAGCTCAGCGATTCTTTGCTTTAAAGATTCGACATCAACTTCATCCTCCGTCATGGGAAGACCTCCTTGAACAATTACTCATGGTTTTAAACCTAGGTTAAAACCATGTTTAACGCTGCGTTAGTGGAATTATCGGCGTCCGAGAAGAACGCTATACACTATATTAGACTTCTTTCGAAACCGTCGCGAGCGGCCCGAGATCGAGCCGAGAAGCGCAGGCGTACGAATAGTACGTTGAGCATCGCAGGCTTGATATCGGGTTGCGCAGTAGGTTTCGAAAGAAGTCTAGTAAATTATCCCTCCCCCAACAATCGCTTTGCCCTGCGCACGACCAGCCAAATAAACGCCGAAACCTGAATAAGCAGCATGACGCCAAAGGCGACGGTATACCCCATAGGCAGATACCCCTCTGTCGCCGCCGGCCATGCATTGATTATGACGCCAATTGCCCATTGCGCGGCGAAAGCGAACACGAACACCAGCAGATTCACCGCTGTATTCGCCCGTCCGGCCAGGGTAACGGCGAATTCCTGGCTAATAATGGGATAGGAAAGAACGCCCGCTACGCCAAAAAAGGAGAAAGCCACCCATAGCGGCAAGGCAAACGACGTCAGCCCCATGACCAGCACGGTCTGCGTCAGGAGAAAAGCCGCCAAACCGATTTTTAGCAAAAATAACGGCGCAATGCCGCGATGCGCCAGCCGCGACGCCATGAATCCCCATGTCAACTGACCGACAAACATGGCGCCCGCCGCCCAGAAAAGATAGTTGGCCGCCGCCTCCCGCGTCAGCCCCGCGACGTTACGCAACCATGGCCCGGCCCACAAACCTTGAATCGCCATGAAGACCGCTTGAGTGGTTGTTGCGACAGGAGCGATTCGCCAGAACTCAGCGCTCTTAAACACGCTCAGCGTTCCCTGCCATTGTTCCTTCAACGTCGATTGATGAACCGCTCGTTGACGTTCCGGCGCAATAAACCAGAGCCCTAACGCGGCGAGCACCGATAACCCCGCCAGCCCCAGGAATAAACCTCGCCAGTCCGTAAGACGCAAAGCCGCCTCCACCGGCGCCGTAGCCGCTAGGGCGCCCAGCCCGCCGGCGGACAAAATCACACCGTTCACCGCTGGAATCCTCCGGGGAGGAAACCAGATGACGCAAGCGGTGTATGCCGCCATAAGACAGGAAGACACGCCCAAACCGATAAGCATCCGCCCGATAGCCAAACCGCTAAGCGTATCGCTCATCGCGAAGACCAGCGCACCGGTCGCCGCCACTAACAACAAAATAGCCTCGACTCGCTTTGGGGAGTACCGATCCAAAAGGATGCCGAGCGGGATCTGAAACATTGCGAACGAAAGAAAGTACGCGGACGTCAACAGCCCGAGATCGCCGGCGGAAAGCCCAACCTCTTTCATGAGGTCGGGCGCAATTACCGCATTGACGGTGCGGAAGAAATAGGAAAGCAAATAGCCGATTGAAAAAGGAAGAACGACTCTTAACCAGAGATGCTTTGGAGGTTCGGGCGTATCTAAAGACATAGCGGCCATCAAATGGAAGTATATTCTTCCGATAAGCCCCGCCGCCTGTAGGAGCGAGCTTGCTCGCGATTGGTAACGGGGCCCCAGATGCAATCGCGAGCAAGCTCGCTCCTACAGGCGGCGTACACGCTCACACTACGTCGCCGGCGTGATTACCTCAAACCTCCGTACAGCGCTCCGCAGATTGTCAGGCACGGGCGCCGATCGCTTGGTCGCCGGATCAACATAAACATAGATCAACTCAGCGCTCGTAATCATTTCCTCGCCACGCCAAATTTCACCAACCATTTGCAAGCTTGAACGACCAATTCGCGCACAGCGCATGCAAATATTCAGCATGTCGTCATAAAGCGCGGAGGCCCGATATTCCACGGTTGTCTTAACCATGTACAAATCATGCGCGTATTGCACCAGTCCGCCAGGATGGGTTTGACCGGCGCC
>DATLHW010000011.1:0-5470 GCA_035539675.1 Burkholderiales bacterium
CGCCAGCCAACTCGACCAATCATTCCACCAACTTCCCTCGACAGACTGGGCGCTTTCGAACCAGTCTTCCGATTTATCCGGTAAGCCCTCGCTCGTCCAATAATTGCGACGGTTTTTGGACGCAGGATTCATGGACCCGGCAATATGACCGCTTGCGCCAAGGACAAAGCGCGGTTCGGCGCCAAGATATTTCGCGCTTTCGTAAGCGCCTCGCCAAGGCACGATATGGTCCTCGATGGCGCCGAAAACATAGGTGGGCGCATCCACAATTCCTAAATCCACCGGCATTCCACACATCGTTAATGCATCCGGCTTAATGAGCTTATTCTGAAGGTAGGTATTACGAAGGTAATAAGCAAACATCGGCCCGGGCAAATTGGTGGAATCGCTATTCCAGTAAAGTAAATCGAAAGCGTCCGGCGCTTTACCCTTCAAATAATTATTTACAACATAGGTCCAGATTAAATCGTTGGCGCGTAGGCTTGAAAAGGACACGGCCAATTCCTGCCCAGGCACAACACCACCATCCTTGAACATATGCTCGCGAATTTCCACGAAGTGCCGATCGAGGTAGACGCCGATATCGCCCACGTCGCTGAACTCCAGCAGCGCGGTCAAGAGCGTCATGCTCGCCGCCCAGTTTTTCTGTTGTCTGGTCAGCACCGCCAACGCACTGGCAAGCAGTGTTCCGCCAATGCAAAAACCAAGCGTATTAATATCCTTCGCCTTGGTTATTTCCCGTATCACCTCCATTGCCCGAATGACGCCGTCGCCAACATAGGCGTCCCAAGTAAGATGCTGCTCCGCCTTGCCGGCGTTCTTCCACGATATCAAGAAAAGTGTATGGCCTTGCTCGACCGCGTAGCGCACCAGGGAATTTTCCGGCTGCAAATCCATGATGTAGAACTTGTTAATGCACGGCGGCACAAACAACATGGGGCGTTCATAAACCTTTTCGGTCAAGGGAGAGTATTGAATGAGCTGCATGACGCGGTTCTCGAACACGACAGCGCCGGGTGTGACCGCGATATTTCGGCCCACTTCGAAGGCTGTTTCGTCGGTCATGGAAATGCGGCCTTTTTCCAAATCCGTGAGAAGATTTTTAAACCCGGCCGCCAAGCTCTCGCCCTTGGTCTCCATTGCCGCTTTTAACACTTCGGGGTTAGTCGCCGCATAGTTAGAGGGCGACATGGCGTCGACAAACTGCTTGGTGTAGAACACCATTTTCTTCTTCGTTTCCGCGTCGAGATTGGCGTTTTGCACTGCCTCCATCAGCATATTCGAAGTCAGCAAGTAGGACTGTTTGATGTAGTCGAACAGCGGATAATCACGCCATTCCGGCGCAGCGAACCTCTTGTCCCCCTTGCCGTGTTGCGCCGCGTCCGTCTTCGAGCCGCCCGCAGGGGAAAACATCCGCATCCACAGATCCATTTGTTCTTGGAAATAACGATTCTGCAGCTTCAGCCAAAATTCCTGGTTATGACTGAACTCACGCACAAGAAGCAGATATAGATCCGCATAACTTTGCATGGGGTTCCCGGCCATTTTCTCCATGAAACTCTGCGTAAGCTGCTCACTGGACTGCTGGATGCTCGAGAAGAGCTTGTCCATGTCCACACCGCTCGGCTGGTCACCCATTCAGTCCTCCGTTTTATGGCTTCAGAATTTAGTAACGTAAAACTAAGACAGTTCGGGTACTTCGTTGGTTCTAAATGTATGGTGACCTAAATTATAGCGCCAGCTGGATGTCATGAAGAAAAGTATGCTGCTCTCGCCTGGGGAGCCTCTTCAAAGGTTCCCTAAAAAGATATGCGTTAGATAAATTGAAGTAACGCCCAACGCGATCAATAGCATTTGTTGGAACGTCGCCTTCAGCTCCGCGCGCTTGTGCAATCCCGGAATAAGATCCGCTACCGCTACATACAGCATGCTTGCAGCGGCGATCGCCAGCAGCGAAGGTATCCATCGCTGCATTGAATATAACGCATAGTAAGCCACTAGACCGCCGATGGCGGTCGCCAGACTGGAAACCAAGTTGAAAGTAAAAGCCTGCTTTTTGCTGAAACCCGAATGGCGCAAGATCAGAAAATCGCCAACCTCTTGCGGTATTTCGTGGGCGATGATGGCCACCGCCGTGACAATGCCCAATTGTGTATTGGCGAGAAAAGCGGCGGCGATAATCACGCCATCCACCAAATTATGAATGGTGTCTCCCACCATGATCATCATGCCGCTGCGACCATGGTCGTGTGCACGAGTCTTGGTTTCGTGCGCGTCGTGGGCCTCGCAGTGTTCCGTGTGGCAGTGTCGCCAAAGCACCAGTTTTTCCAGCAAGAAGAAAAGCAGGATACCGCCAAGAATCGTCATGGTTAATTCATGGGGATCGCGGCTCAATTCGATTGCGTGCGGCAGAATTTCCAGAAACACGGCGCCTAAAAGCGCGCCGACCGCATAGCTGACCAGCATCGGCACCCAGCTCTCTCTCGCAGTGAGAGAAAATAAAGCTGCGCATATGAGGGAAAGAACGCCGCCGCCAACCGAGGCGGTTAATATCCAGGCAAGGGAAGACATGGTTTGTGATTATTCCGTGAAGCTATTTGAATCGATTATCAATAGGGGGCAGACCGCGACACTTACTCACGCTGAGCAACTCGCGGCGAATTCCTGCGAATAACCCGCTACTCAAGCCAAATAAGCGTCGCCATTCTGCCAGTGATCCCATCCCGGCGGTAGGAGAAAAAGCGGTCTACGTCGGCGACTGTACAAAAATCCCCACCGAAAACCCGCGTGACGCCAAGCGCCATTAGCCGTCGTCTTGCCAATCCATACAGATCCGCCAACCACTTTCCGTTTTCTTTTTTTCGAAAATGAGTCGCCGCACCCCCATCCTGGGCCACAAAAATCTCCCTTACCTCGGAACCAACCTCAAAATTGTCAGGTCCAATGGCTGGTCCAAGGAACGCCAGCAATCGACTTCCCGTCACGCCCATTGCCTGAACAGTATTTTCGATTACGCCAGAAGATAGCCCGCGCCACCCGGCGTGAGCGGCGCCTACGACAGCGCCATCTACATCACAGAGAAGGACGGGCAAACAGTCCGCCGTTTGCACCACGAGGGCAACGCCTTTCTTGCGCGCAACTGATGCGTCGGCCTCCGGAACGCCTGCCGCCATATCAGCCACAATGACCTTGTTCCCATGCACCTGCCTGAGCCAAACAGGCTCTCCAGGCAAGTGCAGACGTATTCGAGCGCGGTTTTCGGCGACAATGTCGGGGTTATCGCCGACCAGTTCCCCTACATTTAGCGCCTCGTAGGGTCCGACGCTTACTCCGCCCTTGCGAGTGGTGATAAGCGCGCGAACGTTACGCGGCGTTGGCCAATCCGGGATAATCCAATCTTTGCCTTCTGGTTTCGGATCGACATTACAATTCGCCATCATCCAATCTCCTCATGAGCGCTTCTTTTGAGAACTACCCGCCACATTCAGAAACCGTCTGAAAAGCGAAGCGCCACATTCAATCTTACAGAGAGTAGCCATAAACATGGATGAAAACCATACGACACCGCTCGTGAAGCGCATCATCCTCGCACTGCTATTAAGTGGCCTCGCAATTCTAAGTTACGTGGTGCTGCATCTTTTTCTCGTGCCCGTTGCGTGGGCGGCTATTCTCGCCTACGTTACATGGCCGGCATACAAGCGACTGCGTTCGTTATTGCGCGAGCGCCCCACCATCAGCGCACTGCTGATGACCATATTTCTATCTGCGGCGTTCGTCCTGCCTCTACTATGGCTTATCATGCTCCTACACGGCGAGATTGTGGCCGCCTATAAAATAGTCGCTAAATATATCGCCAGCGGCCCACAAAAATTACCTGATTTCATCGTAAATATTCCCTGGATTGGCCAGTGGCTTCAGGAAACCCTGAATGACATGCTAGGCAGTTCAGCGACGCTCGATGGTCAGCAAGAACAATGGATCGAACAGTCGGTCGGCAAACTTGGACAATTCGTCGGCGGCATTGGCCGCAACGCCACCAAAATGGCGTTGGCGCTTTTGACCTTATTTTTTCTTTATCGGGAAGGCGAGAACGTGCTGGACCAAGTTCGTCGCGTCCTACGGCGTTTTCTGGGCCGTCGTCTTGATGCCTATTTAGCAGCGATCGGCAGCACCACCAAAGCTGTCGTATACGGCTTGGTGTTGACGGCTATAGCTCAGGGCGCGCTGGCGGGTTTAGGTTACTGGGTCGCCGGAATGAACGCGCCGGTGCTATTGGCGGCCTTCACCGCCCTCATCGCATTGATACCCTTTGGCACGCCATTTGTTTGGGGATCGATTGGGATATGGCTGCTGATCACCGGCAAAACGATGGCGGGAATTGGTTTGTTGCTGTGGGGCGCCTTGGTCGTCAGTTGGGTGGATAACCTGATCCGTCCGCTCGTTATCAGCAGCGCCACCCGGATTCCCTTTCTTTTGGTCATGTTTGGCGTCATCGGCGGTCTTGCGGCATTTGGTCTAGTTGGGCTATTTCTAGGACCAGTCATTCTGGCGATTCTGATGGCGGTATGGCGCGAATGGCTCGGAGAACAGCCGCCCGCCGAAAATCTTTCATAGAACCAGCTAATATTATTCAGTTACATCTCAGGGGGAAATCATGAAACGCATTCTACTTTTCATCGCGACCAATATCGCCGTGATGGTGGTACTCAGCATCACCGCCAGCCTGCTCGGCGTAAACCGTTATCTAACCGCCAACGGGCTCGACTTCGGCATGCTGCTCGGTTTCGCCGCGCTCATGGGCTTCGGCGGCGCATTCATTTCACTGCTCATCTCCAAGCCAATGGCGAAATGGTCGACGAGCGCTCAAGTGATCGAGCAACCTCGCAACGAAGTCGAGCGGTGGTTAATGGATACAGTGGCGAAACAAGCGCAAAAAGCAGGCATCGGCATGCCGGAAGTAGCGATTTATCAGGGAGAAACCAACGCCTTCGCCACTGGCGCGACAAAAAACAGCTCGTTGGTGGCGGTATCCACAGGACTATTGCAATCGATGTCTCGCGAAGAAGCGGAAGCGGTCCTGGCGCATGAAATATCCCACATCGCTAATGGCGACATGGTGACGCTGACGTTAATTCAGGGTGTTGTTAATACCTTCGTAATCTTCCTTGCGCGCGTCGTCGGCTACTTCGTCGACAATGCGCTACGTAAAAATGACGATCGTTATAGCGGCCCAGGCATTGGCTATACGATCACCGTGGTTGTCTGCGAGTTGGTATTCGGTATTTTGGCAAGCATCATCGTGATGTACTTTTCCCGTCAACGCGAGTATCGCGCCGACGCCGGAGCCGCCACGATCATGGGTAAGCCTGAGCCAATGATCGCGGCGTTACGCCGATTGGGAAATTTGACACCGGGTGAACTGCCTAAAGACATGGCCGCTTCAGGGATTTCAGGCGGGTCAGCGCTGATG
>DATLHW010000012.1:0-7308 GCA_035539675.1 Burkholderiales bacterium
ATCGACGCCATCAGGATGACTCTTCCTGTCTGCGGATTGATAGCGAATCGGGGCAAGTCGCCACGGAAAAAAATCATATTGGTCTCTAGCACGCGACGCAGGATCTCGGCGCTCAGCGCCTGGGGCACTTCGCCAAAGTCACAGGCCGATGTAAGGTTGTCGTCATCTGATTCCGAATGGAGCAAAGTGAAATTGATTCCATCAACCTGTATGTCGCATAAAGCATCTTCCAACAAAGGATTCGGAAAACCGCACATCGCACTTAACTCTTCCATAACTTGACCGAACTGTTCGAAAGACATGGTCTTCTCCCCCCTTGTAAAGTGTGTGCATGAAAATTAAGCAGCTTTGGCGCCAGTCGAAAAAACCACACTTATTAAATTGATATTCAACGCATTTATTGAGAAGTAGCGATTTTCAGATATAGGGGTGCTTGCAAAATCACAAGAATCCAAAATGTTCAAATTGCAAGAATGCAAGACGAATTTGTGACGACGTCCTCATCAACTCACCATTGACTTTCGCTGGATGAATCAACCGTTTACAATCCCTCACCGATTCTTTCTGGAAGGACAAAGGCGCCGTGGAGAAAATCTGGCTGAAGAGCTACCCAAAAGGAGTACCGGAGGAAATCGACGTCAATGCTTATCGTTCGATTCCTCATTTGTTTGAAGAAAGCGTCCAAAAATATCCCAATCGGCCAGCCTACAAGTGCATGGGCTCGACGGTCACTTTTCAGGAATTGGATACCCTCTCACGCAATGTAGGGGCATGGCTGCAATCCAAAGGGCTCGCCAAGGGCGCACGGGTCGCAGTAATGATGCCCAATGTCCTGCAAAACCCCATCGCTATCTTTGGCATCCTGCGCGCTGGGTTCGTGGTGGTGAACACCAATCCGCTCTATACGCCGCGGGAGTTGGAGCACCAACTTAAAGACTCAGGCGCTGAAGCCATTATCATTCTGGAAAACTTCGCCAAGACGCTGGAGCAAGTTGTCGGGCAGACATCGATCAAGCATGTGGTCGTCGCCAGCATGGGCGATATGCTGGGCCTGAAAGGGCTGCTAGTGAATTTCGTCGTGCGCTCCATCAAGAAGCTCGTCCCCGCCTGGAACATTCCGGGCGCGGTGAAGTTCAACACGATGTTGAAAGAGGGAGCGAGCGGCGCGCTGAAAGCCGTCGATATCAGCCCGAACGACATTGCATTTCTTCAATATACGGGCGGCACGACCGGCGTCTCAAAAGGCGCCGTGCTACTGCATCGCAACATCGTCAATAATTTGCAGCAGGTGTCGGCATGGTTCTCGCCGGATCACGACGAAAACGCGCCTCATTTAATGGTTACGCCATTACCGCTCTACCACATTTATTCACTCACCTGCTGCTGCCTCTTCATGTTGAAAGACGGCGGCTGCTGCCTGCTCATCCCGAATCCGCGCGATATCCCGGGGTTTGTGAAGGAATTGCAAACGCATAAGTTCACGGCCATCAGCGGCTTGAACACGCTTTACAACGCGCTGCTGAATAACCCGGACTTCACCAAGATCGATTTTTCGGGTCTACGACTGTCGACCGCAGGAGGAATGGCCATGCATCACACCGTGGCCGAACGGTGGCAGAAAGCGACGGGCGTACCCATCATTGAAGGATACGGACTCACGGAGACATCGCCTGTCGCCACCATCAATCCCATTAACATCACGGAGCATACCGGCACAATCGGCCTCCCGCTTCCCTCCACCTCAATCACAATCCGCAACGATAACGGCGACATACTGCCAGTGGGTGAGGTTGGCGAAATCTGTATCGGCGGCCCGCAGGTGATGCAGGGTTATTGGAATCGTCCGGAAGACACCGCGAAGGTGATGACGCCGGACGGAGCGTTCAAAACGGGCGATATCGGTTTTGTAGACGAACGCGGCTTTGTGAAAATCGTCGATCGGAAGAAGGACATGATTCTGGTGTCCGGATTCAACGTTTATCCGAATGAGATCGAAGAGGTCGTCGTTAGCCATCCGGGCGTGCTGGAATGCGCAGCGATCGGCGTGCCGGACATGAAGTCAGGCGAAGTGCCAAAGGTGTTCATCGTGAAGAAAGATGCGAGTCTTTCTCAGGAGCAAGTGTTGGAGCACTGCCGAAAAAATCTCACCGGCTATAAGCTGCCCAGACAAATTGAATTCCGTACTGAATTACCGAAGACCAATGTAGGAAAAATTCTGCGTAGGGCGCTTCGGGAAGAGGAATTGAAGAAACAAAATTAGATGCTGTTTGGTTAAATCTGGAAACGGCGAATGGCGGCGAAAGCCGCCATTCGCGTTAAAGGTCGAGTGCGTTTGAGTTGCATTCAGAACAAACGCACTTTGGTTATACCTTTCACGGTCGCACCTACCCGCACGGAAATGTTTGGAAATTAAGCGTGAGCAGCGATTTCAATGCGTTTTTGTAAACCGTTTTTATTTGCTCAAGACAAGTCTCGATCGTTGCAGTGAAGGATTCGAAATCGGCATAGTCCTTGGCGTATAGACACGGCTTCTTGACGAATTTCCCTAAGCGCTCGATCAAGTTGACGATGATGAAAACGTTCATAGCGCTATTCCTGCTTCTCGGCTTCCGATAATTCAAGCGCTCGCCTCATAAGATCCCTTCGACAACTATTCGTTGCTGTCCTAGTGTTCCAGCGCGCCATCGAGCACGTAGGAAATGATCTCCCTATTCTGACGCTCATGCGCGCCGAAACCACGACCCGGCTGTACGCGATCCTCATTGGTAACCAGCAGCAGTCCAAATCCCGTGTGCTTAGCATCGTAGTAATACGAATCCTATGAAGTTTCCAAACAAGCGTTAAGAGCTGACATTGTTAGGAAAAGGCGATCATCACAAGTACGGATAGAGGACAAAGCCCCTCTCCCTTGAGGGGAGAGGGGTTGGGGAGAGGGTGATGGTTCAAATTAACACCGCGTTCACCCTCTCCCCAGCCCTCTCCCCTCAAGGGAGAGGGAGCACTCATCCCGCCTAGTGTTGTTCGGGAATTTCATAGGATTCGTATAACTCCCAAACGAGAAGGTGCGTTGGGAATAAAGCCGACCATGATCGGCAACGCCTCTTTCGTTGCTTTTGCGAATCGAAAGGGCATTGTTGAATTATTCGCGTGCGGCCGGGAAGTTATGGCAAGATTCTGAGCAAACGGACGCGCAAAGAATGTGATGCCTTACAACAAACACAGCGAAAGCCGCCGCGACAAGATTCAGAAGTCTCGTTACCGAGTGACGAATTGGCGGGACGACAACAACGCGTTGCGACGGCGAGGCGATATCACAATCTGGTTTACGGAAGAGGCGATCGCGGCACGGCGTCCTGCGAAGACTGGCGCCCGTGGCCGACCGCAGGAATATTCCGATTTATCGATAGAGACGGCCGGGTTTATTCGCGAAGTATTTCAATTACCGTTGCGCCAGACCGAAGGTTTCATGAATTCCCTCGCTCGCGTGACGCATGCCGACATTTCGATTCCCAACTCCAGTTGCTCTTACCTTAAGAGTAAGGTAAGAGCAACGCATTCACCAGAGGCATCGACGTCTGCAGAGGTATCGAGAAAGCCGAAGCCGCCAGGGCTTTAGTTGAATTATTCAACAACGCCAGGCTGAGGCGACTCTTCTCGACCTCAGCCTGGAAATCGGGCTGCGCAGTAAGATCTCGAACAGGTTCTTAGGGAAATTCGTCAAGAAGCCGTGTTTATACACCTTGCCACCGTTCAGTTTCCAGACGTAGGTTAGGTTGCGACAGCTACCTGACAAACCACCGCCTGCGTCAGGTAGCTGTCGCAACCTAACCTACAAGTTGCTCAAAGGGGCGCAATGAAAACTGACAGGTGGTAAGGTTTATACGTCAAGCACTATGCCGATTTCGAATCCTTCGCTTCCGCGATCGAGAGTTGTCTTGAGTAAACAAAAACGGTTTACAAAAACGCATTGAAATCGTTGCTCACGCTTAATTTCCAAACGTTTCCCGGCGGATAGTTGTGACCGTGAAAGGTATATGGTGATTTAAAGGCGCCAAACAACGGCGCTTCCCTCTTTGCAAAGGGGATCGAGAGAAATTTAACGACGCAGAACCTCGCACCCACCGTCAAATTCTCCCCGCCCCTCCCTTGTCCTCGGGTGAAGTGGCCGAGGGTTTGCTAAAGGAGGGAACCTGCTAAATACATTACACATGAGCGCCAAGTGCGACTCTTCGGGCGCCGACCCAATCGTTGGGCCGAACAGTATTTGAAATACGAGGCGTTATACGCATCCTATGAAGTCTCCAAACAAGCGTTATGAACTAACATGTTTGGCGAAGACGATCATCACAAGTACGGAGAGATGACAGAGCCGGCTCCGCCCCCCTCGCTTCGCTCTCCCCTTGAGGGGTGATGGTGATGGTTCAAATTAACACCGCGTTCACCCTCTCCCCAGCCCTCTCCCCTCAAGGGAGAGGGAGTATTCGGGGCTACGCGCAGACTTGTGTAGATACCTATGCCTCAAGGGCGAGGGCGCACTCATCGCGCCTAGCATTGTTCGGGAATTTTTAGGATTCGCATTAGGGGAAACTTGAGGCGCCGCCTCCCCTTTTCCGAAGGTGGCGAAAGCACACGGCGCCGCAAAGTCTTATCCATAACTCACGTTAATATAGGCGCCGTTGCAAAACACCTAGTCTTCCCGAGGCAACCTTCGCCGCTCGGGGGTATCGACAGCGACCTCGGCGTTGACCGCTTCAAGCGCATCCCGCAACGTCTCTTCGCGTAACGAATTAACGCAAGTCGCCAAAACATCCGCCGCGTCGAAAACGGGCTTCGGCAAATGACGAATGTCGGAGTTAGCGATAAAAACCGCTGCGGCGCCTGCAACCTGCAATAACTTGTTACGCTCTTGCACCAGCATCTCGATCTCGGTGCGCAGCATGGCGACTTCTTGTCCTTCCTGTACTAGCGGCATGGCGAATTCCATTAAAAATTTTAGGTGGGGTGATTTTAATCCTAAACGATAGGAGCCCTGAGAGGGCTCGTCCTCGTCTAGGCGACGCAATCGATAAAGTACCGCGTGCGGCCGCCGTCTTGCTCTTCCACGAGACCATGAATGTCCGTCTCGAAGCCGGGGAAACGTTTGTTGAAGTCGCCGGCAAAGCGGAGGTACTGAACAATCGTCTTGTTAAACCGCTCGCCGGGAATCAACAACGGAATACCCGGCGGATACGGCGTTAACAGAATGCTGGTTACCCGGCCCTCCAGCTTATCGATTTCCACCCGTTCAATTTCCCGATGCGCCATTTTGGCGAACGCATCGGAAGGTTTCATCGCAGGCTGCATGTCCGAGAGATACATTTCCGTGGTGAGTCGCGCGATATCGGCGGATCGATACATGTCATGAATCTGCTGGCACAAATCGCGGAGGCCAACCTGCTCGTAGCTCGGCTGCTGTTGGCAGAACTCGGGCAGGATGCGCCACATGGGCTGGTTCCTGTCGTAGTCGTCCTTGAACTGCTGTAACGCCGTCACCAAGGTGTTCCAACGGCCTTTGGTAATGCCGATGGTGAACATGATGAAGAACGAATACAGACCGGTCTTCTCGACGATAATCCCGTGCTCCGCGAGGTACCGCGTGAGTATGGATGCGGGAATGCCGGTCTTGGCGAACTTACCGGACATATCGAGCCCGGGAGTAATGACGGTGGCTTTGATGGGATCAAGCATATTGAACCCCGAAACCAAGTTACCGAAGCCATGCCAACGTTGTCCGGCCTTGAGAATCCAGTCTTCGCGCGCGCCAATCCCCTCTTCCGCAAGCTTGTCGGGACCCCACACTTTAAACCACCAATCCTTGCCGAATTCCTCATCCACCTTGCGCATGGCGCGGCGGAAATCCAACGCTTCGAGTATCGACTCTTCCACAAGCGCGGTGCCGCCCGGCGGCTCCATCATCGCGGCAGCCACATCGCACGAAGCAATGATGGCGTACTGCGGAGAAGTCGAGGTATGCATCAGATACGCTTCATTGAAGATGTGGCGGTCGAGTTTGCGGGTCTGCGATTCCTGGACAAGGATCTGTGAGGCCTGCGAAATACCCGCCAACAACTTATGGGTCGAATGGGTGGCGAAAATCAGCGGGTCCGCTGAACGTGGTCGATCCTTCCCAATAGCGTGCATGTCGCGGTAGAAGTCGTGGAAGGTCGCATGCGGCAGCCATGCTTCGTCAAAATGCAAGGTATCGATAGAGGCGCCAAGCAACTCTTTGAGCATCTCCACGTTATAGACGATGCCGTCGTAAGTGCTTTGGGTGATGGTCAGAATACGCGGCTTGCGCTTCATCTCCCGAGCGAATGGATTGGCCTCGATTTTTCTCTTGATGCTCTCAGGCCGGAATTCATCGAGTGGAATCGGACCAATAAGGCCCAGATGATTTCGCGTTGGCGTCAGAAAGACCGGCACCGCTCCGGTCATGGTGATCGCGTGCAGAATGGATTTATGACAATTGCGATCGACGACGACAATGTCGTCTGGAGCCACATTGGCGTGCCACACCATCTTGTTCGATGTCGAGGTGCCGTTGGTGACAAAGAAACAATGGTCGGCGTTAAAAATGCGTGCGGCGTTTCGCTCGCTGGCG
The DNA here is from genome assembly GCA_035539675.1 of Burkholderiales bacterium. Classification (GTDB taxonomy): domain Bacteria; phylum Pseudomonadota; class Gammaproteobacteria; order Burkholderiales; family DATLHW01; genus DATLHW01. The sequence goes on from DATLHW010000012.1 coordinate 6,641, forward strand.
GCAACCGGCCCCGTGTGATCAAGCAATTGACCCAGCTCTTCCACCGCGTTGCAAACGTCCGCCCGAAGCATGTTCTCACCAAAAAATTGGTGAAACATTTGCCCCACCGGGCTTTTCAGAAACGCGACGCCGCCGGAGTGTCCAGGGCAGTGCCAGGAATACGATCCATCTTGCGCGTAATGCGTAAGCGCCCGAAAGAACGGCGGCGGCAAACTATCCAGATACGAACGCGCCTCGCGAATAATATGGCGAGCGACAAACTCCGGCGTGTCCTCGAACATGTGAATAAAACCGTGTAGCTCCTTCAACACATCGTTGGGAATATGGCGAGAGGTGCGCGTCTCTCCGTAAAGAAAGATTGGAATCTCCGCATTTCTGAAGCGAAGCTCCTTCACAAAGGCGCGTAAATTGGTAAGCGCGAGACGCGTGTCTTCGACCGATCCGGAACCGAACTCGTCATCGTCAATGGAAAGCAGAAAAGCGGAGGCGCGGCTCTGCTGTTGGGCAAAGGAAGAAAGGTCGCCATAGCTGGTGACCCCCAACACTTCCATGCCTTCGCTCTCGATGGCGTTCGCAAGGGCGCGTATCCCCAGCCCGCTGGTGTTTTCGGAGCGGAAATCTTCATCGATAATCACGATGGGAAAGCGAAATTTCATCTGGATTCCTTC
>DATLHW010000013.1:0-6755 GCA_035539675.1 Burkholderiales bacterium
TGTGTGTAGCCGGGTTCCTTGCGGCCGCGCCATTGCAGGCGCAGCCACGCGAAGGGCAGCAATAGAAATATCAACAGACTGTAGAGGGCGCGGCGCATTTTATAAGCTCGGATTGATTAGCGTGAAGGCGTGATGCCAGACATCGTCCACGGTTGGCGGTGTTCCCGCGCCGCCGAGATTGATTGCGTTCTTATCCCCATATACGCCAGTAAGGCCGGGCGATGTTGCTGTGTAGAGAGCAATCACATTAGTTCCTAACGCGGCGGCGAAATGGGTGAGGCCGGTGTCGACGCCAACGACCACATTGGCGTTGGCAAGCATGGTTGCCGCTTGGTTAAGGGTCATACTATTCGGAACAATGGCCTGAGGGATTTCTTGCGCGAGTCGTTCGCTACGCGCTTTTTCCTTCTCGTTTCCCCAGGGTGTGATGCACCGTAAACCTGCGGCAACCATCTTGTGACCCAGCGTGATCCAGTTGTTTTCTAGCCATAGTTTGTCATCGCGGCTGGTGGCGTGAAGCAGCACGGCATAGGGGGTGTCCGGCAACCAGTCAGGGCGCTCGGCCGGCGCCTTGACGCCGTAATCCAGCGCCAACGATTCCAGATCATAGTTCAATGCTTTCGCCGCAAGCAGACGGTTACGCTCCACCGCATGAAGCGTTTTCTCGACTGAAAAACGATGCTGATAAAAACACGAGGCGATAGGTTCGCGGGCGCTATTCCAGCCATAGCCACGGCGATCGCCACGAGCGAGACTGGCGATAAGCGCGCTTTTAACCAAGCCTTGTGTGTCCAGGATGACGTCATAGGTTTCCATCCGCAGCCTGCTCCTGAACGCGCTCAGTTCTTGGCGAATGGCGGGGGAGGTCAGCGATTTACGCCAACGACGTAACGCAACTGGAATGACATTGCGTACCCCCGGATGTAAAACAGGAACCTGTGCGAAGGACTCTTCGACTACCCAGTCGATGATTGCGTCGGGAAATTGTCGCCGGATGTCTGTCGCCACGGGCAGGTTATGAATGACGTCGCCCATGGATGACGTTTTTACTATGAGGATTCGCAGCATGCGGCATTGTAGTTTTGCGATGTATGTCCGGCAATAGAAGTATTTGTCGCGTAGAGCAATCCCTCAAAAAATCTACTATCGCGTGTAAGAGCGAGCTTGCTCGCGATTGCGTCTGGGGTCACGCTGACAATCGCGAGCAAGCTCGTTCCGCCGCCCTACTTTCTTTTTTCCTGGTTGATGTAGGGTGTTCGTCCTGGCAACATAGGTTAGTTGTGAGGGGACAAATATGACGGCGTTAATCAGTGACCATGTCAAATATGATCTGCGTAGTAGGGAAATGCATCGATTGATTGCAAACAAAATCCGCAATCAGCCGGCGTTATTTCAGATCGCCATCGACAATGTCGAACGATGGAAGGAGTTGTCTTCCGGCCATGTGCCGTTTTATTTGGAGGAGTGGCGCAAAATCCTCGGTCACGGTATGGAGTTTGCCCTTTCATTTGTGACCGAATCGAGTCCGGAGGCTGACAGGTTGAGGCAATCCACGCCGTTTGCTGGCGTTCTGAGCCCAAAAGAACGATGGGAGTTTTTGAGAAAATGGAAAGAAAGCACCTTGAGCACTTGATTCGCGCTGCATCTTCGATCGTTGACGATGCAGAGCTCGTGATCGTTGGCAGTCAGTCGGTGTTGGGACAGTTCCCAGATGCGCCAGATAGCCTTAAAGTTTCCATGGAAGCTGATATGTACCCTTCCAATCGTCCCGAGCTGGCGGATTTGATTGAAGGGTCGATAGGCGAGGGGTCTCCCTTTGAGCAAACCTTCGGATACTACGCACAGGGAGTTTCTCCGGGGACCGCCATACTTCCGCGTGGATGGGAAGGTCGGCTAACGAAGGTTCAGAACGAAAACACACGATATGCGACGGGTTATTGCATTGACGTTCACGATCTTGTTTTATCCAAATATGTTGCTAACAGACCGAAGGATATTGATTTCAATCGTGAGGTCATCCGGTCCAAGATGGTCGAATTTGATACATTAATCAATCGAGTTGAACTTCTCCCCGTTAGCGAAAATGATCAGAAGCGAATCGTCAACTACATCCGACGGGATTTCGGGCTGGCGTAAATGAACAGCGCTCCTATCCTTTGCCTCCCGCTCAAATGCGCATAGAATGGCGCCCGCTTCGTCCAGTACGAACTTCCAAATAAAAGCCGTTTCCGAGCTTTCCGTGACATCCCAAAACCATAAGCTTCCTCTCTCGGTCGTCATAATTAGCCACAATGCGGCAGGCATTATCGAGCCCTGTCTGCGAAGCGTTGCGTTCGCTGATGAGATCGTTGTCGTGGATTCAGGCAGTATGGATGGGACAATAGACATCGCCCAACGTTGCGGCGCGCGCGTAATTCAGCACGATTGGTGCGGATTTGGGCCGCAGAAGCAATTCGCTGTCAGTCAGGCAAGGCATGATTGGGTGTTGTGTCTGGACACCGATGAACGGGTCAGCGCCGAATTGCAGGAAAGCATTCGAGTCGCCTTGGAAAAGCCGATGCGCAAAGCCTATTCCATGCCTCGCTGTAACCGGTTCATGGGACGCTGGCTGAAACATGGCGAGGGATATCCAGATGAAAGTTTGCGTTTATTTGATCGGCGGCATGCTCGATGGAGCGACGATCTGGTTCATGAAAAGATCGTTACGGTTGAGATCGTGGAGCGCTTAGCGGGCGATCTGATGCATGAATCGGCGGAGGACATTGCCACTTACTTGAACAAGCAGAATCGTTACACCACCACACAGGCCGAGATTTTGTTTGGGCGGGGAAAGCGAGTTTCCTTTTTTAGAATTGCATTGAGCCCGATGGCTCGCTTTATCAAATTCTATATATTCAAGTTAGGCTTTCTGGACGGTGTGCCCGGCTTAGTGCATATAGCAATCGGTTGCTTTAACAGTTTTATCAAATACGCGAAGTTGCGTGAGTTACAACGACAGCAGGAAACAGCATGAGAATTTTAGTCACCGGCGCCGCCGGATTTATCGGGATGCATACCGCTCAACGTTTGTTGGCGCGCGGCGACGAGGTATTTGGCGTAGACAATCTGAACGATTACTACGATGTTCGTCTGAAGCAGGATCGGTTGCGGCAATTGGAGGCATATCCGCAATTTCATTTTCAGAAATTGGACATTGCCGACGTGGAAGCGATGCAACGGTACTTCGCGGAAATCAAACCCCATCGCGTCATTCACCTCGCGGCGCAAGCGGGCGTGAGGTATTCGTTGAAGAACCCGCATGCCTATGCGCAAAGCAATCTTGTCGGCTTTGTAAACATTCTCGAAGGTTGCAGGCAAAACCAAGTTGAGCATCTTGTCTACGCCAGCACCTCCAGCGTGTACGGCGCTAATACGAAGATGCCGTTTAGCGAGCACGACAACGTGGACCACCCCGTTAGCCTCTATGCGGCGACCAAGAAGGCCAACGAGGCCATGGCGCATTCCTACAGTCATCTTTATGGCTTGCCGACGACTGGATTGCGGTTCTTCACCGTATATGGCCCGTGGGGACGACCTGATATGTCGGCGTATTTATTCGCCAACGCGATTCTTGAGGGTCGACCAATCGATGTATTCAACGAAGGGAAGATGCGGCGGGATTTCACTTACGTCGATGACATCGTCACCGGCGTTGTGGCGACAGTGGATAACATCGCGGCCTCCGATCCGAGCTTTGATCTTGCGGCTCCCGATCCAGCATCCAGTTACGCGCCTTATCGGATATACAACATTGGCAATAACGAGCCCGTCGAATTGATGAGTTTTATCGAGTGCTTGGAGAAGGCGATTGGCAAGAAGGCGGTTTTCAATATGTTGCCGATGCAAGCGGGGGATGTGGTGGCGACTTACGCCGATGTGCAGGCGCTCAAGCAAGCAGTGGGGTTTGCGCCATCGACGCCATTGGAAGTGGGTATCGAGCGATTCGTTGATTGGTACCGTTCGTATACTAAGGCGTAGCCGTGATTCTGGTGACAGGCGGAGCAGGCTTCATCGGTTCCAATTTTGTTCTTGATTGGATCGAGACTGTCGGCGAGCCGGTAGTCTCGCTCGATAAGCTGACCTATGCTGGGAATTTGCAAAATCTGGAGTCGCTACAGGGCGATGACCGGCATACGTTTGTTCGTGGAGATATTTGCGACCGTCCTCTCGTTGAGTCTCTGATTAAGGCTCACCGACCGCGCGCAGTGGTCCATTTTGCCGCGGAAAGTCACGTCGATCGCTCGGTTCTCTGGCCGGAAGACTTCATTCAGACCAATATCAATGGCGTTTTTGTTCTGCTGGAAGCATCGAAGAATTATTGGACTAAACTGGATGAAGGCGCTCGAGCCGAGTTCCGATTTCTGCATGTTTCGACCGACGAAGTGTACGGCTCTCTCGAATCTGGCGAGCCAGGCTTCAATGAGCAGACGCGGTACGCGCCGAACAGCCCTTATTCGGCGACCAAGGCGGCCGCCGATCATTTGGTGCGTGCATACCACCAAACCTACGGTTTGCCGACGGTGACCACCAATTGCTCCAACAATTACGGCCCGTATCAGTTCCCCGAGAAGTTGATTCCCTTGATGCTCGTCAACGCATTGGCGGATAAGCCATTGCCAGTCCACGGCGATGGCCAGCATATTCGCGACTGGCTGTATGTGCGCGATCATTGCGCGGCGATTCGTGTGGCGCTTGCCGAGGGACGAATAGGCGAGACGTATAACATCGGCGGCGATAATGAATACACGAATATTGCTGTCGTCAATCTGGTTTGCGATTTACTGGACGACCTGCGGCCGCGCGCTGATGGGACCAGCTACCGAAGCAAGATCGTATTTGTGCAAGACCGGCCGTTGAATGACCGGCGTTATGCGATTGACGCAAGCAAGATGGAGCAGTCCCTGGGTTGGCGTCCCGTTGAAACCTTCGAGACGGGGCTCCGCAAGACCGTGCAATGGTATTTGAGCAACGAGCGATGGCTTGAGAATGTCTTGTCCGGCAAGTATGCGGGCAGTGGAAAAATCCTATGCGAATAGTCAAAACAGCGATTCCTGACATACTGATCATCGAACCCGAAGTGAACAGCGATGAACGCGGTTTCTTTTTTGAGAGTTTCAACAAGCGCGCGTTGGCGGAAGCCGCAGGGCTGAACCTTGAGTTCGTCCAAGATAACCATTCACGATCCGCCCGCAATGTCTTGCGCGGATTGCATTACCAGATCAAGCAACCGCAGGGAAAGCTCGTCCGTGTCGTCGTGGGCGAAGTGCTGGATGTCGCAGTGGATATTCGACGGTCCTCGTCAAACTTTGGCAAGCATGTGGTTACCCGATTATCCGCCGAGAACAAGCGAATGGTATGGATACCGCCAGGCTTCGCGCACGGATTTCTTGTGCTTTCCGATCACGCTGAGTTTTTGTATAAGGTCACCGACTACTGGGCGCCGGAATGGGAGAGAAGCATCGCCTGGAACGATCCTGATATCGGCATTGCATGGCCGGTTGTGGATGAACCAATACTTTCCGCTAGAGACCGGGTGGGCGTATCGCTACGGGAAGCCGAAGTGTTTTCATGAAAAAAATCCTGCTTGTCGGCAAAAATGGGCAAATAGGCTGGGAGTTGTTGCGGACGCTTGCGCCTTTAGGTCCCATAGTCGCCCTGGGCAGGAATGACATGGATCTCGCCAATCCCGATTCGATTCGACGCGCCGTGCGAGAGGTGAGTCCCGACTTGATCGTGAACGCCGCCGCCTACACCGCAGTCGATCAAGCGGAATCGGAGCCCGATCTCGCCATGGCCGTCAATGGCGTCGCCCCCGGCATTCTGGCAGAGGAGGCGATGCGCCTGAATGCGATGCTGATTCACTTTTCCACCGATTACGTGTTCGACGGCAGGAAGTCGGAGCCTTATCGTGAGGAAGATCAGCCTAATCCGCTCAATGTTTATGGCAAGACAAAACTTGAAGGCGAGCGCGCCATATCGGCGGTCGGATGCGCTCATCTGATTTTTCGCATTAGCTGGATCTATGGCGCGCGTGGGAAGAATTTTCTATTGACGATGTTGCGCTTGGCCGGAGAGCGGGACGAGTTGCGGGTTGTGAATGACCAGGTCGGAGCGCCGACTTGGAGCCGGTTTGTGGCCGAGGCCGTTGGGCAGGCGCTTGCCCGGAATTCGCGGGAGTTGGCGGCGCTGAGCGGTATTTACCATCTAACCGCTGCTGGCAGCGGGAGCTGGTATGACTTCGCCAAGGAGATCTTCGGGAGTGATGCGATTTGCGAGAACAGAGCCGTGCTTGGATTGCGGCGGGACGGGCCGCGTATTGTTCCAATTTCTTCTGAGAGTTATGGGGCGGTGGCGGTGCGGCCTGCTAATTCGGTGTTGAGTTGTGAGAAGGTGGAGGAAATCTTTGGGATTTTTCGTCCTGAGTGGCGTGATTTTTTGGCTTGTTGTTTGAAAGACTTTCTTGTGGGGAAAGGGTGCTGACGACTGTTTCTATTTTGTATTAGAGATGAGACGTGCGGGCTTCGCGACGACAGCACATATTGTTTAATCCGAAATGGAATGAGCTGCCTTGGGTGATTCATAAAGTGAGAAGGCCTTAGTCGGGTGGGGGGGGCAAGCGTCCCTTACTTTTGCGTCTCTACGGGTATGCTACTAAGGTTTTGAGGATGAATAAGCACGTTGCTCTCCACAAAATTTCTCTACGAAACATAAGCGTG
>DATLHW010000014.1:0-13719 GCA_035539675.1 Burkholderiales bacterium
TCCATCATCCCACCGTTGCTCTAAACGAAGCGGCTCCGGAAGAACGTCAAGAACTCGCCAATTTACTGAACCGGCTATATCAGCTACCTGAGCAAGAATGAAACCGTCGATAACGAAAAAACTGGAAACACTCCGCATACACCTCATAGAGCTTGATCACCAGCTTTCCCAAGAGAATGTCACGGCCGATTTGGACAACTATCGCAAGATCAGCCGCGAACATTCCGAGCTCACGCCCATCGTTGCTGCGTACGAAGAGTACCGTAAAGTGATCGATGATATGGCTGCCGCTGAAGAGTTGCTCGCGGACCCCGAGATGAAGGAACTCGCCGAAGCCGAAATGCACAGCGGTAAGGAAAAATTGGTGGGTTTGGAAGAAGAATTACAGCGCGTTCTGCTGCCGAAGGACCCAAACGACGACCGGAATATTTTCCTGGAAATTCGCGCCGGCACCGGCGGAGATGAATCCGCCTTATTCGCTGGCGATTTGTTCCGTATGTACAGCCGGTTTGCCGAGCGTAATCGCTGGCAGGTTGAAATCATCTCTCAGAGCGAAGGTGAGATGGGCGGCTACAAGGAAGTGATCGCCCGGCTGATCGGTCACGGCGCCTACTCCAAACTCAAATTCGAATCCGGCGGACATCGTGTGCAGCGCGTTCCAGACACCGAGACCCAAGGTCGAATTCATACATCCGCGTGCACCGTCGCCGTGATGCCGGAAATGGATGAAATCGCCGACGTGGAAATCAACCCGGCGGACATCCGCATCGATACCTATCGCGCTTCCGGCGCAGGTGGTCAGCACATCAACAAGACCGACTCCGCCGTTCGCATTACCCATATGCCAACCGGCATTGTCGTCGAATGCCAGGACGACCGATCTCAGCACAAGAACAAAGCGCAAGCGCTTAAAGTGCTGGCGTCGCGCATTTACGATGCGCAGTTACGCGAACAGCAATCCAAAGAGGCGGCTACCCGAAAGTCCCTGATTGGCAGCGGCGACCGCTCCGAGCGCATACGCACCTATAACTTCCCACAAGGGCGAGTCACTGATCACCGAATCAATCTGACGCTTTATAAGATTGATTACATCATGGATGGCGATCTGGACGAACTCACTTCAGCGCTGGTGGCGGAACATCAGGCGGAGCAGTTGGCAATGTTGACGGAAGAGTCTTAAAGCGGCATCTCGCCTTACGCCGCCATAAATATGTTCACCATTGAGAAAGCGCTGCGTGAGGCGCGCGCTGCAATTGGCTCTACGGATGCTCGTGTTCTACTACGTCACGTCCTCGCAACGAGCAATGAGTTTCTAGCGACCCATCCGGAGCAAGCCCTTACGGTCGAACAGACAACTGCTTTCCAAGCATTGGTAGCGCGCAGAGAACTTGGAGAGCCAGTCGCTTACCTCATTAGCGTGCGCGAATTCTACGGATTGGAGTTCTTGGTCACGCCCGATGTCTTGATCCCTCGCCCAGAGACGGAGTTGTTAGTAGACCTTGCATTACAACGCATCCCAGTCGATTATCCTCGTCACGTTCTCGACCTTGGCGTCGGCAGCGGGGCGATCGCAATCGGCGTCGCCGCTAATCGCCCGCTCGCCAAGATAACGGCCACTGATATTTCCGCAACCGCATTGCAAGTTGCGCAGCAAAACGCGGAACGACTTATACCTTTTGAGAACAGAGCTAACATCGCTTTTATCAAAAGTGACTGGTATTCGAATCTCGGCGATACCCTTTTTGACGTAATCCTTACCAACCCACCTTACGTGGCGGAAAACGATCCCCATATGCAACAGGGTGACTTACGATTTGAGCCCGCGAACGCCCTGACGCCCGGAGGCGATGGTCTAGATGCGTTCCGCGCCATCATCGGTCAAGCGCCTATTCATCTTCATTCGAATGGCTGGCTGCTTTGCGAACATGGTTACGATCAAGCAAAAGCCGTTCGAGCATTACTGATCACCGCTGGATTTCAAAGTGTGGTGAGCCACAAAGATTTGAGCGGTATTCCGCGAACAACAATAGGTCGCATTGGGAATGCACTTAACATCTATTGATTCTTAGCGCTGGCCATAAGGGCTATAACCACACGTTTAACGTGGATTCCATATGAATATCTTCCCTGTACATTCATAGAAAATCCTCGCTAATGACTTGTATAATTTCTTAAGCATTTTTTAGAAGGGAACTACCGTGAGCATTCAAGACACCATTCGAGATCAGGTCACTAGTCACAAAGTCGTGTTGTACATGAAGGGATCGCCTCAATTTCCGCAGTGTGGCTTTTCGTCATCGGCCACCCAGATACTCAAGGCCTGCGGCATCAATGATTTTTACAGCGTAAATGTCTTGCAAGATCCGGACATTCGTCAGGGGATAAAAGAATACGCAAACTGGCCCACCATTCCTCAGCTTTATGTGAATGGCGAGTTTGTCGGGGGCGCGGACATCATGCGTGAAATGTTCGAAAGCGGAGAATTGCAGACGCTGCTCGATCAAGTCAAAACAGCTTAATTTTCGTCACGTTTTATGACAAAGGCCGCGAATGCGGCCTTTGTCATTTGTGGCGCCAAGTCTTATAAACCGCGCCGCAACTAACTCAACGTTGCGAGCACGCGCTGCATGGTGGTTTCGGTCTGACCAAGATACCCTTTGCCAAATAAATTGAGATGATTGAGCAAATGGTAAATATTGTAAAAATCCCGCCTTTGCGTATAGCCCTGATGCACCGGCCATACAGAATTGTATGCCGCCATGAAAGCGTCAGGAAAACCGCCGAATAAAGACGTCATCGCAAGATCGGCTTCGCGGTCGCCATAGTAACTGGCCGGATCAAAAATCAGCGGCTCCCCAGAGGGGTTGCAGGCAGTATTGCCATGCCAGAGGTCGCCGTGAAGGAAGGACGGCTGGGGGGTATATCCAGAAAACAGCTCATCGCAACGCGTCAGGAGTTGGGCGCCTAAATCCTGAATGCGACCGACATAACCATTGCGCTCGGCCAATCGGAGTTGAAAACCCAAACGGTATTCTTTCCAAAAAGCGGGCCAGTCAGACGTATAAGTATTTATTTGTGGCGTCGCGCCGATCGTATTTTGGCGATGCCATCCGAATTGCGAAGCAGTATGGCGATGCAATGCCGCCATCGCACGCCCTAATCGCATCGCCGCAGCCTGATCCAATGGATGAAAGACAAGCCACTCCAACGCAAGAAACGAATGCCCTTCCGCGACGCCAGCACAAATTGGTATCGGCGCACGCACAGCGCCAATGGCTGCGATCTCTTTCAATGCCGCCATTTCCGCTTCAAACATGGGTAATCGATCTGCCCTATTCGTTTTCAGAAAGTAGTCTCTCTCTCCGATGGACAAGCGATAAGAGGCGCTAATTCCTCCCCCTCCAATAGAGGTCACTCGCAAGCCAGTTGTGCGTTCATTTGAAGTCGCCATGATAATGGCGGCTACTTGATGCATGAATTCCAAAGAAAGGGACATTGAGGCGATATTTAAGAGAAGAAAACTTGAAATGAGGCTTACGCCATCTGAGGGATTATAAGGTGGATCGCCTTCCACTTTCCCTATTTTAGAACCTACGCAAAAACGTCCCAGCGGCGTTGTCCTTACAGGGCGCATCTGCGCTTACACGCACAGATCGTTACACATTCGAGCGCATGCAGCTCGAATTCCCTGCCCCACCGTTCTGGCCGAACGCTCTTACTGTCTGCGTCGACGCGCCTTGCGGAAACGGTTTTGCGTAAGTGGTTCTTAGCTTCTACCGCAATCTGAAATCCGCGAATGGAGCTTCCATCCGCGGAAACAAATGCCTCTATTCCGTCAAGGCGCTCTCAGGAATGTCCTGGAGATTAACGACCGGCTCCAGTTCAACATAGCCGTTCTCACGAACCAACGCCACTTTCGCCTCGTACCACACACCTGTCGGATGCTCCTCATCCAATGGCTGGTAAAGAACAACTTCGCCAACAGCGAAGGTGCTAGTAGGGTAGAACCTCAGAATAGCAGCGTCCCGACCGAGAAGACAATTTTGCAAATTATCAGACATAATTTTTTAAGTTAAGCGTAGTAGTTAGTTGCCGGCCCGGTTCTTTGACGATCCGGTGTTAATTAGTGTTTTCAATTTCCCACGAAGAGCATCGCGAGTTCTATCGGCAGTCGGTAGAGATGCTCGATTAGTCGTTTCATGGTTATAGGCGCTCTGGTAATACGCTATCGTGGACGACGGCCGTATCATGGATCCAGCGGGCTCGTTCCGAAGTGAACTGCAACACTATCGCGCCGCGATTCCTCGAAAACATAATCGCAAAAAAAGCGGGTAGGCCTTTCGGCTACCCGCTCTTAATCCCTCAGAAGCAGTTCGTAAAATTAATACATGGACCGAGCTTAACGCTTGCGGCTCCTTCCCCCTTCAAAGGGAACGGGGCTATATACGAACATCTAGTCAGCCTTCAGCTCTTGCAATCGAGCTTGATCTTGTCTGCGCTGATGCTTGCGGCTTGTAAAGTACCCAGCCGATAGAACCAGGATAACCGTAGCGGCCTGTATCGCCATGACCTGTAACGTGCGTCCCTCGAAGTAGGCCTTGAAAAATGGTTCGCTGGTAATCATCTTAGCCGCGGTAAATGCAAGCACTGCAGCGCCTAGATAGGTGATGGCCGGAAAACGATCTACTAAGCGAAGAATCAGCGTACTACCCCAAACTACAATCGGGATACTGATTAACAGTCCTAGAACCACCAACACAAAGCCGCCATGCTCAGCGCCTGCGGCAACGCCGCCGATAGCGAGAACGTTATCCAATCCCATGATTGCATCAGCAATAATGATTGTCCGCATAGCGCCCCAGAATCCTTGCGAAGCATGTTTACCATCGTCTTCACCTGAATCTTCTGGCAACACAAGCTTATAGGCGATCCACATCAACGCCACGCCGCCGATCGCCATAAGCCCAGGAATTTTGAGCAGCCAGACGACCGCAAGCGTCATAAGCGTGCGAACAGCAATAGCGCCAAACGTTCCCCACAAGACGGCGGGCTTTCTCAAATGTGGTGGAAGACTACGAGCGGCCAGCGCGATCACGATAGCGTTGTCGCCAGCCAAGACGAGATCGATCAGGACAATCGCTAATAGAGCGGAAAAAAATTCAGGGGTGAGAAATTCCATGGGACCTTCCATATCGGTTAAAAATAAACCCCGACATGGCATCGGTAATCCGGAACTCCAATCGAAACTGAAGAAGAATAACCTTTGCCATGTTTAGCAAAGGTCTTGCTCAGCCGGATCCAGGAACTGGACGGCCCGTTCGACCGGGTTTTATAAATATAACCGGCTGACGATCGAACGCCCTACAACCAAGCCGCCGAGCGACCGGTTGGAGGTAAGCTACTCCCCTTTTTTGAGGCTGCCGCAGATACGCGGACACCCAATTTTACGTTCTGACGAAACAATGTCAACCATAAAATATAAAATCATTCATGCCTTTCGCCGTCCGATCCTACGAAATCATCCATGCCTAGAGACCGCCAGACTTTTGCTTTCGGGTGTAATGGTCGAGTCCGTAAGCGACCCATGTTCGTGGGCGTACACATAAGTAAATTCCGCGCCCAACAAGAAGATTTGCGCCGAGTAATAGACCCAAACGATTAGTACGACCAAGGCTCCGGCCGCACCGAAAGAAGAGGAGACAGCGCTTTTCCCGATATAAAGGCCAATTAGGAATTTACCAATTGCAAAAAGAAGCGAGGTAACGCCTGCGCCGATCCATACATCACTCCAAGCGATTTTTACGTTTGGCAAAATTTTGTAAATCAGGGCAAATAACGCTGTAACGACTACAAAGGAAACCGCAAAATTCAAGCCCTGCAATAACCCTTCAGCATCGCGAAACCATCCGCCTAATAACTCCGCAAGCCCCGCGACGGCCGCGCTCATTACCAAAGAAACAATCAGCAGAAAGCCTATTCCTAAAACCATTCCGAAAGATAGCAAACGCGTGCGGACAAAACCCCAAAGGCCGCTCGGTGAAAGTTCACCTGATTTCCAGATACGGTCCAGATCGGTCTGTAACTCCGCAAAGACGGTCGTAGCGCCAATGAATAACGTAACTGCGCCGATAATCACGGAGAAAATAGCTCTGTCCGGGTCGCGGGAACTCTTCAGCATCGCCTCAATGGCTTCGGCGCCGTTATTACCTACAAGCCAAGCAAGCTCACGGAATAATGCGCCCCGTGCGGCTTCATCGCCGAATACCATGCCCGCAATGGCGATGACAATGACCAGCAATGGGGCCAACGAAAATATGGTGTAGTAGGCCAGCGCGGCCCCCATGCTGGAGGCTCCATCGTCTACCCAGCCATTCACCGATTGTTTTATAAGGGTCCAAGAGCGATTTAGCGATAAGGGCATAGACATCGTGGCCTCCTATTTGCATTATCACCATGAGCGCACGCAAGTTTTGCGCCATCAAGTGTCGCCGCCCGCCATTAAAAAAAATCCCGACTATGAATGACGATCTGCCCCAATAGATCTGAATGATCGATCAAACGTCGGGCGACTAGATGCACCACTTCTCCTTCCCGCTCCACAACACCTTGGACTCCCATTAATCGCGCGCCCAGTAGCGCCTTTCGCTGCTTATCCCCCAAGTCCCGCCAAACGACGACATTGACGAATCCAGTCTCATCCTCAAGCGTCACGAAGGTAACGCCGCTCGCTGTTTCCGGATGCTGGCGGCAGGTGACAATGCCGGCGAATCGACTCAAGCGACCATGTGGGATATTTTTTATTTCAGTTGCCGAGCGGAAATGCATCGCCGCAAGTTGCTTTCTTAATAACGCGAGTGGATGACGGCCCAGCGTAAAGCCGATGTGCAGATAATCCGCCACGATGTCCTCTGCTTCCGTGGGACGTGGTAGATCAGGCGACGTTTCCAAGAAATCAGCTTGAGCAAGCAATGGAGGGAGATATTCAACGCCGGCCGTTTGCCAGGCTGCTTCTCGCCGATGTCCGGCTAGCGATGCGAACGCTCCGGCGTTTGCGAGGCAGGCCAAATCTTTCGCGTTAAGCGCCGCGCGCCCCGCAACATCGTTAATAGATTCGAAGGGGGTAACGCAACGTTCCTCCATCAGACGCCATGCTGACGCTTGCGACATTCCCTTTATCTCTCGAAACCCCAATCGAATCGCCGGCTCGCAATCCGACTTACACTCAAGGATTGAATCCCACTCGCTCGTCTGGACATCAATCGGTCTCACCTCGACGCCGTGGTCGCGAGCATCGCGGATAAGCTGCGCCGGTTGGTAGAAACCCATCGGCAGGGAATTCAAAAGCGCACAGGTAAATGCCGCCGGTTCGTAACACTTTAACCAGGCCGACACATAAACCAATAATGCAAAGCTCGCCGAGTGGCTTTCAGGAAACCCATAAGAGGCGAATCCGCGAATCTGCTTATAAATCTGTTCGGCGAATTCTTCGCTATAACCGTGATTCCTCATACCGGTTTTCAGCTTCGCTTCGAATGGCTCCAACCCACCGCGACGACGCCATGCCGCCATCGCACGGCGAAGCTGATCGGCCTCGCCTGGCGTGAAACCCGCGGCGTCAACGCACAGTTGCATCACTTGCTCTTGAAAAATGGGAATGCCCAGCGTGCGCTCCAGCACTGACCTAACTGCATCGCTCGGGTAAGTCACGGGCTCAAGTCCCAGACGGCGCTTCAGGTATGGGTGCACCATTCCTCCCTGAATCGGACCAGGACGAACGATGGCGACTTCCACCACCAGATCGTAAAATTTTCTAGGCTTGTGTCGAGGCAACATCGACATCTGCGCCCGGCTTTCGATTTGGAAAACACCTACCGTGTCAGCTCGGCAAATCATGTCGTAGACCTTCGGATCTTCTCGCGGGATGTCCTGCATGGCGAGTCGCTTCCCACGAACCATCGACATCAAGTCCAGCGTTTTGCGAATAGCGGTTAACATGCCCAAACTCAGCACATCGACTTTAAGCAACCCGAGCGCGTCCAGGTCATCCTTATCCCATTGAATGACAGTACGATCAGGCATGGCGGCATTCTCAATGGGTACGAGTTGCGACAAGGGCCCGCGCGAAAAAACAAATCCGCCAACATGCTGAGATAGATGCCGTGGAAAACCGACAATGATACTGACCAGCGTTATCAGCCGGGAAATAACCTGTGCCTCTGGATCGAAGCCCGCATCTCGGATTCTGTCGGGCAAGACCTCATTCCCATCCCACCACGCCATCGACGTTACCAATCTTTCCAGCTGATCCAGCGCCAAGCCCAGCGCTTTGCCAACATCTCGAATAGCGCTCCGGCGCTGATAGGTAATGACCGTAGCCGCGAGCGCCGCACGGTCTCGCCCATACTTTTCGTAGAGATACTGAATGACTTCCTCTCTACGCTCGTGCTCGAAATCAACGTCGATGTCGGGCGGCTCCTTCCGCTCTCTGGATATGAAACGCTCGAACAACATCGCCATCAACGCCGGATCCACTTCAGTAATGCCAAGCGCATAACAGACTGCCGAATTCGCTGCGGAACCCCTCCCCTGACACAAGATATTTCGCTCGCGGGCGAAACGAACGATGTCGTATACCGTCAAAAAATAGGGCTCGTAATCAAGCTCCGCAATCAACCGCAGTTCGCGCTCAACCAAGTTATTCACTTTAGCGGGCGTACCGTTCGGATAACGGCGTTGCAATCCCTCTATCGTGAGTTGTCGCAAATAGCCGCTTGCCGTTACGCCTTTCGGCGCAATCTCCTCAGGATATTCGTAACGCAATTCGTCAAGACTGAATGAGCACAGCTCGGCGATCCGAATCGTTTCAGCCATGCATTCTGTCGGATAAAGCTGCGCAAGACGCTCACGGGTTCGCAAATGCCGTTCGCCATTGGAATGAAGCCGATAGCCGGCATTCGCCAGCGTGCATCCGTGCCGAATCGCGGTCAGCGTGTCCTGCACCAACCGGCGATCTCGGCTATGCATATGGACATCGCCGGATGCGACATGTGGTATTCCAGTTGTCTTTCCCAACAACTCCAATCGGGATAAATAGGGTTTATCCCCAGCGCGAGTCAGCAATTCGATGACGATCCAACAGCGGCCCTTGAATATTGTGTTTAACCATATCAGTTCATTAGCATCGGGTTGCTTCCCCGGTAACCAAAGCGCAAGACAAGCGGGAACACCGTTCACCAAGTCCGCACGAGAAAGGCGATAGGCGCCCTTGTTGGCCTTGCGCCGTCCCTGCGTAATGAGCTCGGATAAATTTCCATATCCCTCGCGGCTGGTCGCCAATAGCACGAGACGCAAGCCGTCATCCAGAATGAATTCGCCGCCAATGATCAGCTTCAGACCGCATTCCTTGGCGGCCACATGTGCGCGAACCACGCCAGCCACCGAGCATTCGTCAGTGATGGCTAACGCCGAGTAGCCAAGCTCATGGGCTCGCAAGACGAGCTCTTCAGGATGAGAGGCGCCGCGTAAGAAAGTGAAGTTGGATAGGCAGTGGAGTTCGGCGTATTGGGGAGGCATGATATCCGCGCGACATTCGCTTAAGCGACCGGCTCAAACACCAATTCCGGCAAAACTACTTCCCAGCGTTCGCAACGAATACGATCCAGGTACTCCGGATCCGTATCCTCCTTTCGCCAAACAACGATCGCCAAGACGCGAGCGGTAACGCAGGTCATGTTAGCGGGCGGCTTGAACGCGCGGGCTAAGCGGCAAACCACGACTTCGCCATACCGTAGCTCCCAACGCCCATCGTTTTGTTTCAAATCAAGCGGCGATTCAGGCTCCAACGCCGCAATCGCCCGATGAATAGAATCGTTCGGCAAATAACGACCAGCAAAGCTGATATCCACATCCTTTAATGCGAGCCGCTGATAGCGACGAGCCAACTCCGGCGCAGGCTGCGGTAGAGAGACGCATGGCCGCTGAAAAAGACTGACGCCTGTTGGAATCCCATCCAGCAACGAATGCGCGCGGTCGAAACGAGCCAGCGTCAGCGTCTTTTTGGCGCGGGTCATGGCGACGTAATAAAGCCTGCGAGACGCATCCGCGTCTTCGTTTGGTCCCGCTTTTTCCCATCCGCCATCCAGCACAATGACGTGATCGAACTCCAGTCCTTTGGCGCGATGCGCAGTGAGCAGCAGCAATCCGCTCTGCCTACGCCGCACTTCCCTCCCCCATTCCGCCAGCCATTCGATGCAATGGCCGATCGGCAGTTCAGCGCCGCTCGTTTCCAACGCGTATGCTTCGACGGCTTCCCGCAGCAGTTCATTCCACGGATTATTCGTCGGTTGCCCATCGAGCCATCGTCCAATCGCTTGAGCATCGGTCAGTTTATTTTCTCGAGCGCGCAGCCATTCGACCAATTTCTGAGTTTCCCGCAAACGCCAGAAATAGGCGGCGTCCTCATCGGCCATCTGCGCTTGAATCTTGTTCAACTCACAATAACTTCGCAACGGCTCCAGATATTTCCATTCGCGGGCAATGATGGCGCAGGTAGACCAATCCCAGGGAGGCGCAAACTCAGAAAGACGCTTGAACTCCTCCATCACCGCCACCGCTTGAGTCATCGCATCGCCGCCCGCCGGCAGTATCTGCACACGCCCTGCGGCGACAGGGTCCAGACCTTCCCACTCGCCACCGGCAGGATGCTTGTTTCTCGCCCGGTCGATCGCGATTGGATTCTTCGTTTTCATCCGATTGGCGGCTGAATCAATCATGTGGTTCGCGGCGGCGATGATGTGCGCAGTGGAGCGGTAGTTATCAGTCAAAAATACGGGCTTCGCAGCGTAGTCCGCTTCAAAGCGACGAATGAACTCAACGGATGCGCCGGCGAACGCATAGATGTTCTGATCGTCGTCCCCCACAGCGAAGAGACTCAATCGGCGCTCCTCGTCCTGCAAAGCGCGACCAGCCAACGCCGCGATCAATTCGTACTGTTCCGGGCCGATGTCTTGATATTCATCGACGAGTATCCAGCGGAATCCGGCTAGTAACCGATCGCGTTGTTCGTCAGCCTCTTCCGGCGGCAAACCTTCGCCCTTCAGCAGCGATATCGCTTGTTGCAAGATCGCTTTGAATTCGTCCCCATTTGCTTTGCCTATACGTCCGGCAAAGCTCACGCCCGCAAGCCGCATGGCGAGCGCGTGGCAAGTCAGCACGGTGACGCCAATCGCATCGTCGCCGATCAGGTTCTTGAGCCGCCGCCGGATTTCCACGGCGGCATGCCGGTTGTAGGCCAACGCGAGAATTCCGTGCGGATTCTCCCGTTTGGCTCGCACCAGGTAAGCGATGCGATGCACGAGCACGCGGGTTTTACCCGAACCAGGACCGGCCAGCACGAGGACATTGGTTTGCTCGCGGTCGTCGGCGACGATGCGCTGTTGCGTCGAGTTATTGAGGCTCTCGACAATGCTGCGCCATGATTCCGGCGTGGTCTGTCGGGCAAGCTCTTTCTCACGAGCAGGCAGCCATCGATTCAAAAATACTTCGCGTTGAAGGCTGAAATAATCCATCGCGAGGCGCAAAGCGTCGGCCATGGCGCGCAGTCCTCGCTGCACATACTCGGCCATCACGTGAATCTGCATGACCTGTTCGTCGTAATGCAGCTTCAACGGCGCGAAATCCGCCTTCACAAAACCACGCTTGTCGTGATCGAGACGGATAGTCATGGCCGAACGAAACACCGCCAGCCCTTTGTTGAGTTGAATGACTTCCTGCTCATGCAGCCACAACAGCGCCCGGTCCAACAATTTGGGTAAGTCTTTCGCTTCGGCTTTCAAGACGAGATCGGCTTGCAACGCGGCGAGTAATTTGCCGAGCGTCGTTTCAGCCAATAGATCGGCTCCGCGCGCGCCCGGCGGCAATGAACTGACGAGATGTTCGAGCAATCGCTCCGCTGCCGAGCGCCGCAGCCACGCCGTTTTTTCAATCGCCGACCATTCACGACGCAGCGTCACTTCAATGGTTTCCGGATCCAACGAACGCATATCGATGCTGCCCATGCCGCCGTCCTCGCTCCAGCCGTCCTTGGAGATGCTTTTAACGATGCGCCGCATTTTTTCCGGCAAAGCGTTCGCGCAACCGGCGTCTTTCAACCGCTGGGCCGCGTGGCGCAGATGCAAAAGAGATGACTCCTTCTTTCCCAAATCGGGCGCGGCTTGCCGCATTTCATTGATCAAGGCTATTTCCAGCGCGGCAGCGGCTTCGCAGCGCTTTTGCGATGATCTTTCCACGCCGACGTGAACAAAAGCAGTCAACGCGGTATCGTTGCTAGCGATGTCGAGTTGCTCCAGATCGTAAAGCGCCGCGCGAACTTTCTCGGCGCCAAGACCCGATACGAGCATTAATTCATCGGTGGAGATCCCTTCATCGGCATCGGCTGTCATGAGAGCGGCGACGATCGATAACAATTGCTTTTTATACGTTTCGACCATCGGCGTTTTCGCCAGCTTGTCGCGCGCTTCCTCCATCGACCGGACGCGCAACGATGAGGGAAAGATCTGCACGCAGTTTTCCTCACGGGAAAGCAGCACAGCCTCTTCCAGCCAGGAGATGGCGGTGCGAACGCGTGTGTCGTCGGTGACGGAATCCCGCTTGAACGCAGCATCCTCTTCTTCGGCAAGAATTTCGCCGGCGGTCGCAACAACCTCTCCGCCGAATCGCTTCTTGCGATCCAGACTTCGAAGCGATTTGAGAATCGCCTGAATCTCACGTTGCGTCAGCCGCGAACGGGCCGACATGCCGAATTGCCTTTCGACATCCTCCGGCGTGTAGAGAAGCACGCAACGCGCCGCCTGCTGGTCTCGTCCGGCGCGCCCCGCTTCTTGCAAATAGTTCTCCAATGAACCTGGAATGTCGGCGTGGATCACCAGCCGCACATCCGGTTTATCGATGCCCATGCCAAAAGCGTTGGTGGCGGCGATGACGCGCAATGCGCCGCCGATGAAACGCTCTTGCACATCTTTCTTCGTTTCCGGCGAAAGAGAGCCGTGAAAATGATCGGCGGCAAGTCCCTTGCTCCGCAAAAACTTGGCGAGCTCTTCTGTCTGCTTGCGAGTGGCGCAATAAACAATGGCGCCGCCGGGAGCATCCGGCGGTAAGTCGGCGAGGAGGATTTGATAAACGTGGGCGAATTTCTCGTTGGGCGTGGTCGGGACTACGGCGAAGTCCAGATTGGTTCTGCTCGCCCCGCCGTCGAAAAGCGTTAAATCGATGCCGACCTTGTCGTGAAAATACGATTGGATATCCGCCACGACGTCCGGCTTGGCGGTGGCGGTCAGACACAATACCGGCGCAACCCCATCAGGTCCTGACTTCTCCTTGATGAAGCGTCCGACATAGCGATAATCAGGGCGAAAATCGTGTCCCCACTTCGAAATGCAATGCGCTTCGTCCAGCACCCACATGCCGATTTCTCGTTGCGCCAGCGCTTTGCGCAGAGACCGATTGCGCAACTGTTCAGGCGAAATGATGAGAATGCCGATGTCGCCCAATCGAACGCGGTCCAGCACATCCCCCCGTTCCGGCATGGATAGCAGACCATTGATCGCCGCACAGGCGCCGATTCCGCGTTTATCCAAACCCGCGACCTGATCGGCCATCAACGCCACCAACGGCGAGATCACCACGGTCAGCGCGCCAGTCTTGTCGTAACGGGATAGCGCG
>DATLHW010000015.1:0-6900 GCA_035539675.1 Burkholderiales bacterium
GCTGAATAGTTATCAAGCGCTGGGACGTATGGCGGAAGGCCTGCAGCTATTACGCGGCTTTCAGGATCGTTATCCCGCGTTGGATATGTTGAATGTGTTGTTCCAGGCAACGCTTGAGGCCGAAGGCGTGGAAGCCGCCTATCGGGTTGTGCGCGACGATTTGCGCCGCAATCCCAGCATGCTTGGACTCGATAAAATGCTGGAAGCGCAATTGATAGAAGCGCCTCCCGAACGCAGGAATGATCTACAGCTGATCAAGAGTTTGGTGAATGCTCATGTCAGCCGACTGGCGCGGTACCAATGCAAATCATGCGGTTTCAAGGCCCGGCATTTTTATTGGCATTGTCCGGCCTGCGGCGGGTGGGAGACATATCCGCCGAGACGTGTTGCTGAGTTGGAAGCGATCGAATAGATAACGCAGGTGGTTACCTAACCGTTTCAAGGTGGGGTTATCTACAAAGTTCGCGTAGTCACGCATCCCCCCTCTCCCTAGAGGGGAGAGGGCAGGGGAGAGGGGGAAGCAGCGCCAATTTGAATCATCACCCTCTCCCCAACCCCTCTCCCCTCAAGGGAGAGGGGTTTAACGCAGATTTGTGTAGATATCCATCCCTTCAAGGGGGAGGGATTTCCAGAGGGTTTGGAAATACATGGATGCTCATCCGTTTAATCCATGTTTATCCGTGTGCTAGCAAACTGACGGTTCAAGCTCTATTGAAATTGGCATATAGGATTTCGACGGTTTATGAATCACAAGAAAGTTATCGTAGCGCTTGATTATGACGAGCCTTCCACCGCGTTAGCTCTGGTGGATCGGCTTCGCCCGGAAGCCTGTCGCTTAAAAGTCGGGAAAGAGCTTTTCGTTACCGCCGGTCCGCATTTTGTCGAAAAGCTGGTGGCGCGAGGTTTCGACGTATTTCTTGATCTCAAGTTTCACGATATTCCCAACACCGTGGCGCAAGCCTGCAAGGCGGCGGCTAAGCTTGGTGTATGGATGACGAACGTGCATGCCTCCGGTGGGAGGGCTATGCTTACTGCGGCCCGGGAAGCAATCGATGCCTCCTCCCACAAGCCGCTGCTGATCGCTGTAACGGTGCTAACCAGCATGTCCGATAGCGACTTGGTCGACATTGGCCTCGCCGGACCCGCAAGCGCCGCCGTATCGCGGCTGGCCTCGTTGACCCATGCATGCGGCTTGGACGGCGTGGTTTGCTCAGGGCAAGAGGCCGCCATGCTGAAATCCGCGCTAGGCTGGAAGTTTAAATTGGTGACGCCCGGCATACGGCCGGCGGGCGCCGAAGCTGGGGATCAGAGCAGAGTGCTTACGCCGGAAAAAGCGCTTGGCCTTGGCTCCGACTACTTGGTGATTGGTCGTCCCATCACGCAAGCGGCGGATCCCCTCGCGGCCTTGTCCGCGATCAATGAATCCATTTCAATATTCTTGGCGGGACAACAATGAAGATCAGCATTATTGGTACAGGCTACGTTGGACTTGTCAGCGGCGCATGTCTTGCCGAAGTCGGCAACGACGTGCTTTGCCTCGATCTCGACGAAGCGAAGATTGCGGTGCTCACAGGCGGCGCCATTCCCATATACGAACCGGGTCTCGAGGCCATGGTTAAACGCAATGTCGAAGCAGGACGACTTCGTTTCACGACCAGCATCGAAGAAAGCGTGGCATGGGGGCACATTCAATTTATCGCAGTCGGCACGCCGCCAGATGAAGACGGCTCGGCGGATTTAAAGCATGTGGTCGCCGCTGCGCGCAGCATTGGGCGTCACATGCAAGAGTCGAAAATCGTCGTCGATAAATCCACCGTTCCGGTAGGGACTGCGGACAAGGTTCGAGAAGCCATTCAGAGCGAACTGGACGAGCGCGGAGTGAACTGGGATTTTTCCGTGGTATCCAACCCCGAATTCCTCAAGGAAGGCGCCGCGGTCGAGGATTTCATGAAGCCCGATCGAATCATCATCGGCGCCAACGACCCATCCGCCATTGAAGCCATGCGCGAGCTTTACGCGCCGTTTCAGCGTAACCATGAGCGTTTGTTGGTGATGGACGTCCATTCCGCCGAGCTCACCAAATACGCAGCGAACGCCATGCTCGCTACACGCATCTCGTTCATGAACGAATTGGCGTTGCTGGCCGAGGAGCTTGGCGCGGACATCGAGCACGTGCGGCATGGCATCGGCTCCGACCCGCGCATTGGCTATCACTTCCTTTATCCCGGCGCGGGTTACGGCGGCTCCTGCTTCCCCAAGGACGTAAAAGCGTTACAGAAAACCGGCCGCGACAAAGGGATCGAGTTGAAGATTCTCGCCGCAGTCGAATCGGTAAACGAGCGGCAGAAACAAGTGCTGCTCCAAAAGATTTTCAAACGTTTCAGCGAGGATTTGTCGTGGAAACGCATCGCGTTGTGGGGACTGGCCTTCAAGCCGAATACCGATGACATGCGCGACGCACCGAGCCGGCCGTTGATCGAAGGGTTGATCGAGCATGGCGCCTCGGTGAAGGTATACGACCCCATCGCCATGGACGAAGCCCGACGCATTTATCGGGGCGAGCGGCGTTTGCACTATGCGAAGAGTCCCATGGACGCCTTGGTCGATTCTGACGTGCTGGTGATTGTCACTGAGTGGAAAGAATTCCGCAGTCCCGATTTCGCCGCAATCAAAGCCGCATTAAAGGTTCCGGCTATTTTCGATGGTCGCAACCTTTACGATCCCGCGACCGTGCGTCGTCATGGGTTGGAATATTACGGAATCGGCAGACTGTAAAAAAAGCGCTCGATGAATCCGTAGGCCGCTTCCATTGTGGCGATTGGCGACGGATGATCGAGACGCTCAATAGACTTCATGCGAAACCGTAGCGATCTCGGGCTGCGCAGTAGGTTTCGAAAGAAGTCGAATGAAATATGAAGGGGGAGTAATGAAGCAAAAGATAAAAGCGGAGGACAGAAGCATGGGGCGTAAATTGGGCGTAGTGATCAATGCGCGGAGGATTTCGTGATCTCTCCCGCTTTCGCCCTTCATGCTTCATCCCTGGCGCGCGCGCGCGTGCTCATCGCTGGCGACGTCATGCTGGACCGTTATTGGTTCGGCGAAGTCAATCGCATCTCACCTGAAGCGCCCGTCCCGATAGTGCATGTTCAACGGAGCGAGGAACGTCCCGGCGGCGCCGCTAACGTGGCTCGTAACGCCGCAACATTGGGCGCCCGCACATCACTGCTTGCTTTAGTCGGCGCGGACGAACCCGGCAGATCGCTCACGGCGTTGCTTCATCGTGATGGCGTTGAAACGAGAATGCATCAAGACCCGGATCTTCCGACTACCGTAAAACTGCGTGTCCTCGGCCGGCAACAGCAATTGTTGCGTATCGACTTCGAAACACAACCTTCCCGCGAAGCGCTGCAAAACAAGCTGAAAGACTTTGAAGCCATGGTCGCGAATACCGATATCGTCGTGTTGTCGGACTATGGCAAAGGCGCGTTGGACCAGGTTGAGAAAATGATCGCCATTTGCAGAGCCGCTGGAAAGCGCGTGCTGGTCGATCCCAAGGGCGACGACTATCGACGCTACCGTGGCGCGACGATGGTGACGCCCAACCGTTCCGAATTCCGCGAAGTGGCTGGTCGATGGAGAACCGAAGACGAACTCACCGAAAAGGCCGAGAAGCTGCGTCGAGAACTTGAGTTGGAAGCGCTGCTCGTCACGCGTAGCGAAGAGGGCATGACGCTATACCGCGAAAATCACGTCATGCACGAACCGACCTTAGCGCGCGAAGTGTACGACGTCAGCGGCGCCGGAGACACGGTTATCGCGACATTGGCCGTTATGCTGGCGGCTGGATTGCCCATGCCGGAGGCCGTGAATATCGCCAATCGCGCTGCCGGAATTGTCGTCGGCAAACTGGGTACGGCGACAGTGACGTTGGAAGAGCTACAGCTTGGTCCTGAGACGCTGTAACCAACGCAAATAAATTTACCGAGAAGGTTAAAACCACCATGACAGTAATCGTAACTGGGGCTGCAGGATTCATTGGCGCCAATTTGATCAAGGGACTCAACCAGCGCGGAATCACCGACATCATCGCCGTGGACAATCTGACCCGAAGCGACAAGTTCAAAAACCTCGTCGACTGCGAGATCGCGGATTATTTGGACAAACAAGAATTCATGCGATTGGTGCGGGATGATGTCTTGGCCGGCGACATCGACGCCGTTTTCCACCAGGGCGCCTGCTCGGACACCATGGAGTCCGATGGACGTTACATGATGGACAACAACTATCGATACTCCGTCGCGCTGTTGGACTACTGCCAGGAACGCGACACGCCGTTTATTTACGCGTCGTCCGCCGCTGTATATGGCGCCGGTCCCGAGTTCCGCGAATCGCGCGAGTTCGAATCCCCGCTGAATGTTTACGGCTACTCCAAATTCCTGTTCGACCAACATCTGCGCGCACGATGGAACGATCTCTCAGGCCAAGTGGTCGGCTTCCGCTACTTCAACGTCTATGGACCACGTGAAGCGCACAAAGGCCGCATGGCCTCGGTAGCCTTCCACTGTTTCAACCAATACCGTGCAGAAGGCCGCGTCAAGCTGTTCGAAGGATCGGATGGCTATGCAAACGGCGAACAAGTTCGCGACTTCATTTCCGTCGAAGACGTCGTCAAGGTCAATCTATTCTTTTTCGACAACCCTGATATCTCCGGCATCTTCAACGTGGGCACCGGTCGCGGCCAACCCTTCAATGACGTCGCCGCCGCCACCGTGAACGCCTGCCGCGCTCACGAAGGAAAATCCGCACTGAGTCTCGGGGAAATGTGCGAGCAAGGAATTCTCAACTACATCGCGTTTCCAGAAGCCCTGAAAGGAAAGTATCAGAGCTACACGCAAGCCAGCATGGGCGCATTGCGCGAAGCTGGATATTCGGAAGATTTTCTAACGGTCGAGCAGGGCGTCACGCGATACATCAATTGGTTGGTGGGTAAATAACTCACGTTACAGCCTTTAGAGCACCTTCTCCCTTGAGGGGGGGTGATGGTTCAAATTGACACCACTTTCACTTCCCCCCTCCGGCCCTCTCCCCATCAAGGGAGAGGGAGTATTTGTAGTGGTCAAGTAATTTCGGATGCCTCGATAGGTTGTATGTCCGCCATTTTTCGTTCGTAAGCGGTGGGCGGCAGGTAACCCAGTGTTGAATGCAGCCGGACGTTGTTGTAGAAACTGATGATGTAGTCGGTGACGTCTCGGATTGCCTCCGCATGGTTGGCGTAGTCGCGCCGCCAGACGCACTCCATCTTCAATTTGAGGAAGAAGCGCTCCATGACCGCATTGTCCCAACAGTTTCCTTTGCGACTCATGCTGGCCGTCAAACAGTGACGCGTCAGCAACGCACGATGCAACTCGCTGGCGTATTGACTGCCGCGATCGGAATGCACGAGCAGCCCTGCGGGCGGTCGCCGTTGCGCAATGGCCATCTTGCGTGAGAACAGATCCAGCACGGCGGCCAGATAGAGCCAGCCGCTACGCGTGCGGATGTAGGTAATGTCACAGACCCACGCTGTATTGGCGGTGGCTGGCGCGAATCGCCGAGTCAAGACGTTCTCCGCAACAGGCAGGGCATGACGACTGTCTGTTGTGTCAATGAATTTGCGCCTCCATAGTGGCCGCACGCCATGCGTTCGAATCAAGGTTCTGACCCGATGTCGTCCGACCGCAACGCCTTGATCCTGCAAAGCTGCGCGAAGCAACGGCCAGAGGCGGCAAAAGCCGCTTGCAGAGGCGTTGTCACGCGACATGGTTTAACCCGCTCACGCCCAGCGCTCGGCACAGCGACGCCACAGGGTCGGCCTTCTGGCGCAACTGATCGATACAGGCGTAGATCAGTTCTCGCGCAAAGAAGGCCGACGCTTTTTTTGGTAGGTCGTTGTCCTGGCGTAGCTGACGGTTTTCCATCTCCAGCTGCCGAATACGTTGCTGCGCCGCCATCAGCGGCTTGCCGACGCCACTCCGCCCAGATTGCTCGGCAGCCAACGGCGCACCACCGTTTCCCCAAGACTCATGTCCTGGCGCACTTGCCCGATGCTCAGCCCTTGGTATCGAATCATCTGCGCAACTTGCAGTTTGAAACTTGCGTCAAATATCCTCTCTTCGGGTGGATTCTCCACCTATCGATGCGTCCGAGGAAATTAGACCACTGCACCCCAACCTTTTTGTAATCGCGCCTAAAGGCACGCCATATTCTTGATCGAGAATGGCGGCTTTTGGCATTTTTCAATATTCTGTCAGCGTCCATTGTTGGCAACGGCGCTAACTCATCTTTTTTAGTTGCGGACATTTAAACTGGCGCATTACTCACCCGTCGACAATTTAACCTTGTTGACGAAGGGGGTGAACGCAGTAACAGCGAGCCGGATGACGAAAAGAGCTCGGTTGTAACAACGCCTTTGAGAAAGTCAGCATCAAAGACTACTCAAGGGAGGGCCGGGAATACGCACCCAGCATGCAAATGGTTGTAAGCGACGTGTGAAAACTTATCAGAAGGCCAATCGATGAACAGGTTAGGACTGACGGTGATGCTGTTTATTGCCTCGATGTCGGCGCTCGCCGCCAAAGACGCATTGGATTTCAAGGGATTTGCGCTAGGCGGCCGAGTCGAGGCGTTCAAGCAGAAATTTTCAAGTTTTCAGTGCAGGCCGACCAAGGACCAACAAATCGTCTGTGACTCCTATAGGGAGACTTATGCGGGCGTCGATGCGGACATCATTGTGGTGTTTTTTGTGAATGGGAAACTGAATGGGTTTCAGGTTGACGAAACCGGTGAGGATAAGAAATCCAAGATACTGGCGGCCTTGAAGGAGAAATATGGCGAGCCAACCAGCGGAGAATCGCGGTCCTT